>JAOUFP010000153.1 GCA_029858145.1 Nitrospirota bacterium
AATACGGCCGTTATCCCACACCTCCTTCACCTTGAACCGCTTTGTCAGGTATTCCAGCCCGCCGCTATGGTCAGGGTGATTATGGGTCAGCACCAGCGCGTCAATATCTTTTTTCCCTCTGTACCTGAGGAAGGCGGCTGTCTCCTTACCGGTCCTTCCGGTATCTGCCACGAGCGTCTTTCCATCAGGCAATTCCACAACCGCGGAGTCACCCTGCCCCACATCGACAAAGGTGACGCTCAGCTCCTTTTTCCCGGAAGCAGTCAGAAGCGCATAAATACAGAAAGGGACAAACGGCAGGGCAAGCACTTTTTTATTCCTGCCCGAGACAATATACAGGATGAACGAGGCATAGAAGAAAATACATAACACGGGAGGAAACGTCGGCACGCGCAGTTCGGCAAGCGGCATACCGGCGAAAAGTTTCACCAGAGCAACGGTAAACTCTGACGAACCCCCTACGAGCGGGGCAAAGACATAATGGCCTGACAAAATATACGCAAAGGACGACACTAACGACAAAGGGACCAGCACAAAGCCCACAAGGGGAACGATCAGCAGATTGGAGAGGGGCGAAACGAGGGAGACATAGTGGAAATGATAGGCTGCGAGAGGAGACGTCCCCACTGTCGCGGCAGCTGAAAGGACAGCCGCCGTCTTCAGATACCGGACAAGCCGCCCCCCTTTTCCCCCGCGTACTGCAGCCTCCTCGCCGGGCTCCTTCTTTTCAAGGGAAAAACCGATAAAAAGCACCGCGACAAAAGAGAGCTGAAAAGACAGGCTTGCTATCACAGCAGGGTCCCAGACTGCAAGGAGGAGCCCGGCGAAGAGAAGGGAGTTCAACCAGAAGCCCTTTCTGTCAATGAGCAGGCCCAGGAGAAAAAGGCTTACCATGATGAAAGATCTCACCGCGGGGATGCTGCCCCCGGAAATCCCCAGATACGTGATCATGAAAGGAATGCAGAACAGGGCAGCAGCCTGCGAAGGGGCAAGGTAGATTGTCAGCCTCTGCAGATACCGGTAGGGCAGTCTCTTTATCAGGAAGACGAACAGGCTGAAGAGCATCACTGAGAACAGGCCGAAGTGTGTCCCGGAGATGCTGAGGATGTGGGCCAGTCCGGCAGCGTTGAAGGCATCTCTCAGCTCATCATTCAGAGATACGGTATTGCCGGTCGTCATTGAGGAAATCAGGGCAGCCGAATCCCCGCTGAACCTCTCTGCCAGGTACTTGTTCAGGGAATTTCTCTGCCTGTCGAAAACGGAAAAGGGCGAAAAAGGCAGCTCCCCCATGTCTTCGGCAGAGACAATCTCCGCATACAAGCGGCTGTTTCCCGGCTGTCCGGGATTCAGCCTTCTCCTGTCTTTCCCCGTCTTCAGAAGCAGTTCATATCCGTCGTCGTAGTCAACGGCAAAATCAGCCTGCAGGCCGATCTCCGTGTCTTCCAGTCCTTCGAGTTCCGCTCCTGTTTCATCGTCCCATGCCGTATCGACAACAAAGTTCAGAATATTACCGCCGGTGGCCTTCGCGATGTTCCCCTCAGTAAAGTGTCCTTTCGCTCTCAGCTCTTTGTGAAGGATATCAGGCATCACGTCCTGGGGAGAATATCTGGCGAAAGCGTAGAATATGCCGATGGCAAGGAAAAGCACCGCAAGGACCTTTCTCTTCCACGCAAGGATCGCAGCAGCGGAAGCAAAAAGCATGACCGTCGAAAAAGGGAAATAGGGGAAAAGGAAAAAAAACAGCACCCCCGAGAGAAAGGCAAGTGGAAGCTGCATCAGCTTAAACCAAACCCACAGAATGTCGTATTCAGCGGCCCCGCCTTTTGAACAGGTATCTTATTTAAAAAAATCCTCAACCACCGGAAAACTTACTGCATTACTGCATGGTTTCCCGTATAACTCTCGAAATCTGTTTGCCGATGCTGTTAATCAGTTTACTGTCGTCACCTTCGAGCATCACCCGTATCTTAGGCTCGGTCCCTGATGGCCTGACAAGTATCCTTCCCCTGCCGTCCAGCTTTTTTTCACCGGCCCGTATCGCGTCCATGATTGCAGGGACAGCTCTAATATCTTTCTTCTTCTCAACCTCAACATTCATGAGCACCTGGGGAAACAGCTTTATCGGGGCGACCAATTTTGAAAGAGAAGCGTTTCTGCCCTTCATGAGGTTAAGCACCTGCAGTGCGGTGATCTGTCCGTCACCGGTGGTGTTGTAATCAAGGAATATGATATGCCCCGACTGTTCACCGCCGAAATTATAATCATTCTCCAGCATCTTCTCTACAACGTAACGGTCGCCCACCTTTGCCCTTAACAGCCTGATGTTGTTTTTCTCAAGGTATTTCTCGAGTCCAAGGTTGCTCATAACAGTCGCCACAACCGTGCTTTTCTTCAGCTCGCCTTTGGCATCCAGGGCAACAGCGCACATCCCCATGATCTGGTCGCCGTCTATAATCCTGCCTTTTTCGTCACAGAGGAGGGTCCTGTCCGCATCTCCGTCGTGTGCAATGCCCACATCCGCCTTGTGCTGAACAACCGCCTTTCTGAGTTCCTCCATATGCAGGGAACCGCACCCGTCATTTATATTGACCCCGTCAGGAGCCTGACCTAATGAAATCACCTCCGCCCCGAGCTCCCTGAGAAGCCAGGGCGTAGTCTTGTAAGCCGCTCCGTTTGCGCAGTCCACGACAACCTTCATCCCTTCGAAGGTCATCCCCTTTTTCAGCGTTGATTTCACGTATTCAATATAACGGCCGGTTGCGTCATCGAGCCGGAACGCCTTGCCTACTTCTTCCCCTTTGACCCTGTACTGTTCGAGAGAGGCATCTTTCACGAGGTCTTCAATCTTCTTCTCGATCTCATCGGGGAGTTTAAACCCGTTATGGGAAAAAAACTTTATCCCGTTGTCGTAAAAAGGGTTATGAGATGCCGATATCACGACG
The DNA here is from genome assembly GCA_029858145.1 of Nitrospirota bacterium. GTDB lineage: Bacteria > Nitrospirota > Thermodesulfovibrionia > Thermodesulfovibrionales > UBA6898 > JAOUFP01. The sequence goes on from JAOUFP010000153.1 coordinate 2,943, forward strand.
CCCGCGTCGATCCTCAGTGTTCTTGTCAGGAAGGCGATGCCGGGCGTCGGCAGGGGGCCCACAAGGGTAACGTTCATTCCCATCGAACAGATGCCTGATGTCAGCGCGCTTTCTATCATGTACCCGGACAGGCGGGTGTCCTTTCCGATAAGCACCATATTTCTGCCATGGTGTTCCTTCCTCAAAACAATCGCCGCGGCCATTCCTATCCTGAGAACGTTTTCCGGCGTCATCGGATATCTGTTGACCCTTCCGCGTATACCGTCGGTGCCAAATAGTTTCATCGCTTTTTCTCCGTTATGTTTATCGTAACCTTCACCACACCCGGCTCCGGGCTTACATTCGCTCCACCGGTATCGATATTCACTTCCTGTGTGAGCGTCTTATTCAAATCCGTAATATCCAGCGGCTCGGTTTTAAGAATGCGCAGTTTCCTCACCTCGGACTTCAGCCCTTTCAGAACGACATTCTTCGGCTCAACCCTGATAGGACCCACAAAAAATCCGTTCTCCGGCTGGCCGCTCAATACGGGTTTGACACGGACAGTCACGGAAATTGTTTCATCCAGCTTTATCCTGACAGATGAAGGGTTTACATTCGTTGCAGAGAGTGAATAGGGAAGCTTCACGTCATTCGTATTTACATAAAATGTTCCCTCTCCCTTTTTGGCCTTATCGAGGTTCACATATACCCTCACGTCAGAGGCCTTCAGATTTTTCATTGTCCTTTCGTGCCCTCTCACGGTCACACTGACATTCTTGACGCTGGCGTTTGCTATCCCGATATTGGCGGGTATGTTCTTGAATTCCAGGGGGACCTCAAAACTTATCTCTGACTGCCCCCTCGAAGTCACGAAAAACCATAAAAACAGGGAGATGAGAACCGCGGAAATCTTCAGCCAGAAATTTTCTGTAATCAGTTTTCTCATTTCTTGCTCTTTTTAGCGGTAAAAATATCTGTAAGCATGTCTCTCAGTGTCCCCATGTCGATCCTCTCTTCGATCTTGCCGCCGAGCGCGAAAGATATAAACCCGGTCTCCTCTGAAATGATTATGGCAACGGCATCGGTCTCTTCCGTAAGTCCGATGCCCGCCCTGTGTCTTGTCCCCAGTGATTTGCTCAAGTCGGAACTGAGTGTTATCGGAAGAAAACAGCCGGCCGCGGCAATCCTGTTTCCCTTGATTATCACCGCGCCGTCGTGGATCGGCGAACTGGGATGAAAAATGCTCAGCAGCAGTTCCTTCGAGACCCGTGCGTCAAGGTTTGTTCCGATTTCGACGAAATCTTTCAGGCTCGTATCCCGTTCGATCACAATAAGGGCGCCGATCTTCCTGTTTGCGAGTGATATTGAAGCCCTGACGATCTCTTCCAGTGACTTCAGTTCCTCAGCAGAAGCGAAATTAAGAAATTGGGCTTCTCCCATATGGGCAAGCGCCCTTCGAATCTCAGGCTGGAACAAGACAATAATGGCTATCACAATCTGGGCCCAAAAGCTCTGCACAAGCCAGTCTATCGTAAAGAGTTCAAGATACCGCGAGGCCAAGGATGCAAGCAGCAGGATGCCGAGGCCTATCAGCATTTGCGCCGCCTTTGTCCCCTTCACGATCAGGAGAAGGCGATACAGGACAATTGACATGAGGGCTATGTCGAGAAGATCAAGGATCCATCTGTGCTCTTTTAATAGTTCTATCATTGTTCAGAGGAGGCTGCTGCCGCAAAAAAATTTCTTTTATTATATATTAATTTATATATCAATATCTTCTAAATTTTATAAGCTGCATATCCCTGCTTTTCAGCATTCCCTTCTTTTTAAAAGACTTCTCTGCCACCCACGCAATACTATTTTTATGGCAGTGCACACACAGGAATGCATTTTCAGGGCGTGGGAGGGTTACGCAATGCTGCACGGAGCAAGAAATGTTCCTTAATTTGACATCGGAAAACATAATAGTTTAATATAGTACTTCTATCGCGGGGTGGAGCAGTCTGGTAGCTCGTCGGGCTCATAACCCGAAGGTCAGAGGTTCAAATCCTCTCCCCGCCACCAAATAAAAACAAGGGTCTGCAGAAATGCAGGCCCTTTTTTATTGATCTTCAGCCGTCCGGGAAAGGCAGTCCCGATATGCAGCGTCAAATGCACGCTCACCCCCGAAAAGGGCCTTTCACCGCTGAACACGCGGAGAACGCGGAGGAAAATACTGACAGGCGCATTCCCGGTTATGCCATTTGGTGGATTGCGCTGACGTTCAGCGGGGCGCCGAAGATCTGGGAGTATTTTGCATTGGCTTTCGCAAAGGCATTCACCACGGAGGGATCGAATTGCCTGCCTGCGCAGCGCATCAACTCCATGATGGCATCATCGTGGGTTGCAGCCGAACGATATGGTCTGACCGACAGGATGGCATCATAGGTATCGGCGACAGAGATTATCCTCGCGAACAGGGGGATATCTTCCCCGGACAGGCCGTTCGGATACCCGGAGCCATCGTAATTTTCGTGGTGGTGCAATATTGCGGGAAGTATGGATTCGAAATGCTTGATGGGTCTGAGAATCTCGACACCTTTTACGGGATGATTCATTATCACTTTTTTCTCTTCCTCGTTAAGCGGCCCCTTTTTGCCAAGGATAAAATCGGTGATGCCAATCTTCCCTATATCGTGCAGCATCGCGGCAGCTTTGAGGTCAAGTCTGTCCTTCTCATTCAGGTCAAGGGCTGCTGCGATCAGCCTCGCGCAATAACTTACCCTCCTGCAATGGCCGTATGTTCCCATATCCTTCTTCTCCATCGCCTGGGCAAGACTGGAGAGTACGGAAAAATATACGCCCTTCAACTCCTCCGTTTTCTCGTTTACTTTTAATTTAAGCATCGACAGCAGCTCTTTTTTCTGCGAATCAAGCTCGCGTTTCCTGTTCACATAATCGATGCTTCTCAGCAGGTCACCGATAGAGAAAGGTTTCACGATAAAATCCGACGCGCCCTTCTTGAGCGCGTCGACCGCGAGGTCCGTGCTTCCGTTGGCGGTAATGATCACATAGTAAAGCTCGGGGGCTATATCTGCCATCCTCTGTATAAGGTCAAGCCCCCTGGTGTGGCCGAGGAACTGGTCAACAAACGCGATATCGAACCGGTCCTCCGCGACGAGGCTGAGGGCCTCATCGTACCTCGGCGCGATGCGCACATAATACCCGCGGCAGGCGAGCATCATCGAAAAGGCTTCAAGGGTCCTCTCTTCATCGTCAACTATCAGTATTCTTGTAGTCTCCACTTCATCATCCCCCATTTACAATTGATACGCCGCCAGGTACGGAAACCCCGCTGCGATACAGCAGACTGCCAGACTGCCTGTCCTCCTGCGACAAAGGTGCTGCCGCGTCATGGCTCCGTACCAACAGCAGCTTTTAGCTGTAATCCCGTTTATTTCAGGAATTTCAAAACTGTTTCCTTTAATTCATGAGCGTTGACAGGTTTTGTAATATAGCTGTCCGCTCCATGCAGGAGCCCGAGGTCTCTCTCCCTTGCTTCACCCTTTGTGGTTATAATGACTATAGGGATTGTCTTGCTCACTGAATCACGTATCGCGCTCACCATCTGGAGACCGTCCATTCCGGGCATCACCATATCGGTAAGTATCAGGTCAAAATCCTGGTCCTGCATTTTCGTAATGGCATCGGCCCCGTTGACGGCCTCCGTGACGGCTATACCCTGTATGTTTTTCTTTATCGTCATCGAGATGAGCATCCTCATCAAAGCCGAATCATCCACCACCAGCACGTTTTTCCTGCCCCTGTCTTCCATCAGTTCATCCTCAGTGCCACATTCATTACTATTTCGCCGTATTCAGTGAACAGGGGTATCTGGAAGGCCTCCATTGCAAGTATTTTGTCTGTTATGTAGTTCCTGGTGACCACCAGCGGCGGTGACACCGTAAAATCAAACCCCATGTCACAGAGCACGCTGGCGGTATTCCCGGCG
>JAOUFP010000152.1 GCA_029858145.1 Nitrospirota bacterium
AAATTCGTTAAAAGTTCTATAAAGGAAACGAAACTGTGGAAGAGATAATATATGGCATCGCAGGCATCATAGTCGGCGGAACAGCGGCATGGCTTCTGATGAGTATGCGGTTTAAGGAAAAGTGCGCAAGGCAGATAGCTGAATTGCAAAGGGAATGCTTGAAGCAGAACACACTGCTTGAAGCAAGAGCCGGAAGTGCTGAAGCGGTAATCGGAGAGTTGAGGCAGTTGACCCGTCAGAAGGACGCTGATATGAATCAGTTGCGATCTCAGCTTGATGATGAAAAACAGACAAAAGTAGAGGCCCTGACAAAGCTTGACGAAGCACGGAGAGGCTTTGATGAACAGAAGGCTCTTATCGAAACGATGAAGAAAGAGATGACAGACACCTTTAACGCCCTTTCATCGGCAGCCCTCAAAAGCAGCAGCGAAGATTTTCTGCGGCTCGCCTCTGAATCCCTCGGCAGGGTAGTAACTGATACCAAGGGCAGGCTGGGAGAGCATCAGGCAGCGATGGACGGGATGATAAAACCTCTGTATGAAACCCTGAAAAGGTATGAAGAACAGATAAAGACAATGGAGGAGGGAAGGCACAAGGCCTATGGAAGTCTTGAAGAACAGCTCAGGACTCTGGCCTCTACACAGGAAAGCCTGCAGAAAGAGACGAGCAATCTCGTTTCCGCACTGAGGAAACCTCAGGTTCGCGGCAGATGGGGGGAGATGCAATTAAGGAGGGTTGCTGAACTTTCCGGTATGTCGATGCACTGCGATTTCACGGAACAGCAGTCTGTGGATACGGAAAAGGGCAGGGTACGGCCTGACATGATTGTACACCTTCCGCTGGACAGAGAGATTGTGGTTGACTCAAAGGTCTCCCTTGAAGCATATCTTGATATGGTCAACGCTGCGACGGAGGATGAAAAAAGGGCCAGAATGGAAAAGCATGCCCAACAGATAAGAACGCATATGAATAAGCTTTCTTCAAAGGATTACTGGAGCCAGTTCAAGAGTTCACCTGAGTTTGTAGTGCTTTTCATACCCGGAGAGTCTTTTTTGAGCGCGGCAGTTGAGGTGGATAATTCCCTTATTGAAGACGGCATCCAGAAAAAGGTAATTATCGCGACCCCTACTACTTTTATAGCACTGTTGCGGGCGATTGCGTATGGATGGCGTCAGGAGCAGATTACAAAGAATGCGCAGGAGATCAGCGATCTGGGGCGGCAACTCTACGAAAGAATGGTAACTCTTGTCCAGCATTTCGAAAGTGTCGGAAAGAGTCTTGAAAAAGCTATTGGTTCCTATAACAGGGCAGTAGGATCATTGGAATCCAGAGTTCTGCCATCGGTGAGGAAGTTCAGGGAGCTTGGCGTTACCGGCGCTGAAGAGATGCCCGTTCTTGAGAAGGTGGATCAGGTTCCGAGAAACCTGAGTTTTCTTGAGCCTGATTGATAATTCCAGAGAGGCTTTTCTGTAAAATCTTTTCGTTCAGTCCTGATATTGCAACCAGATGCAAAATGTTATTTAAATTTAATGTGTAAGCCATTTTGCACTAATAAAACACTTGAATAATGCAGATTAATTTACTAATATGTAAACTATGGAGCGAGGCATGCTGAAAGACAGGGTTGAAGCAGTTCTCGAAAAAGTGCGTGTCGGCCTTAAATCAGAAGGCGGCGACATTGAACTTGTCGATGTCAGGGACAATATAGTATATGTGAAGCTTAAGGGGGCCTGTGGAACCTGCCCCATGTCGACACTTACAATGAAGAATTGGGTTGAGTCGAGCATCAGGAGAGATATCCCAGAGATAAAATCAGTACAGGCTGTTTAATATAGTTCATTATGTGGAGGAATGTTATCGGGATTCAGATGAGGGCTATGAGCAAATCGATATGTGTTCTGTTTTTTTTCGCAGTTTTAACGTCTTTCTTTCCCCTCCCTTCTTCTGCTTCAGACACGGTTGATGTGACCGATATACGCTACTGGTCATTCCCTGAATATACAAGGGTGGTTATCAATCTCACCGATCACGTTAAGTTCAGTGAAAAACGACTTTCCAGTCCTGACAGGCTGTATTTTGACCTGAAGAACAGCAGGATAAATACAGAAATGAAAAATATTTCTGTTGGCAACGAGATGCTGAAATCAGTAAGGGCGGGGCAGTTCGACAGTAGTATTGTCAGGATTGTCCTTGATCTCGAAAAAATTACTGATTACAAGGTTCTTACCCTGGATGATCCTGCAAGGATAGTTATTGATATTTATGGGCAGATAACATTTTCTGTCAAAAAAAGGATTGTCCTTGATCCCGGACATGGAGGTCATGATCCCGGGGCGGTCGGCCGGAATAACCTGTACGAAAAGGATGTGGTTCTTGATATCGCGCTTAAATTGCGTGATATCCTCTCAGGCAACCAGAATTATGAAATCTTTCTTACGAGAGACAAGGATGTGTTCATCCCCCTGGAGGAGAGGACTGCGATAGCAAACAGCAAGAACGCGGATCTGTTTGTTTCGATTCATGTGAATGCAAGCCCCCGCAGTTCGGCAAAGGGCGTAGAGACCTATATGCTCAACTGGACGACTGACGAGGAAGCGATGAAAGTGGCTGCCCGTGAAAATGCCATATCCCTCAAGAAGATGCGGCAGATGAATGAAAAGGAAATGGATATTCTTGATATTATCAAAAATGACTTGTCCCGGGAAAACAAACGGGATGAATCGATAAAGCTCGCGCATTATATACAAAACAATCTGGTAAGAGGGCTGAACAGGAAGCACAGCCATATAGTCGATCTCGGTGTCAAGCAGGCGCTGTTCTATGTCCTCTTCGGCGCAAAGATGCCTTCCGTACTGGTTGAGGCTTCTTTTATAAGCAATCCGTTGGAAGAGAAGCTCCTTTCTAAAGATGATTACAGGAGAGAACTTGCAAAATCGATTTCTGCGGGAATTACAAATTATATGTCCAAGTCACCGGAAGGTCAGACGGTAGCGGGTCTAAAGAAGAATATTGCTCCCTGAGATAAGGATCCTTTTTTATATCTTTTTTGTTATTTTCGTGTCTGCCCTGAGCAGCCTGAAGGCGTACGCCGTTATCTTTTTCATCCTCTGCCTCTTTCTTTTGAAAGTCCCTTTCAGGAATGTCAAGGCCGGCTGGATTCCGATAACCATTTTTTTGACATTCACCTTTGTCAGCAATGTTCTGCACCAGCACGGCAAAATACTGTTTTCTTCAGTTTTTATTGTGATCACAGAAGAGGGTTTGAAAATTGCAGCAACAAGAACATTGAGAATTTTTTATATGATTATGGGTGCCAAGATTCTGATGGCCACCTCGAAAACAGAAGCGATTATTCATGGTCTCTGGAGGTTGCTGAGCCCTTTTGAAAGACTCGGCCTGCCGGTGAAAGATTTTTTTCATGTGATGGGGCTTACCCTGAAATGTTTTCCTGTTTTAAAGAATAAGCTCCATGAAAACTACAGGACCAATATAACGTCAAACAATATCAGAGGAATATGGAACAGGGCAGGGGCAGTATCAATGTTTCTCCTTCCGATGTTTGTGAGAGCATACAATCTCCCGGGAGTTTTTTTAGAGAGGTGGATCAGGTTGAAAAAACGAATTGATATCCTGATTAAGGGTGGGACAATCTATGACGGGACGCTGAGGGAACCCTATGTCAAAGATATAGCCATATGCGGCGATTCCATTTATGCGATCGGCATTTTTCAGCAGAGCGATGCTGAACTAATTGTTGATGCCGTCGGCATGGCCGTGGCGCCCGGATTTATTGATACCCATGCACATTCCGACTTCACTATTCTGGCTGACCCGCGCGCCGAAGGAAAGATTTCGCAGGGTGTGACAACGGAAATCAACGGTAATTGCGGGATGTCAGCAGCTCCGCTTTATAACAAGGCTCTCGAGCGCAGACAGGATGATTTGAATGACCTTGGGATTCATGAAAGGTGGAATACTCTGGAAGAATATTTCACTCTCGTCATGAAGCAGGGCGTTGCTCTTAATATGGCAACGCTCGCCGGTCATGGCAATATACGGGGGTCTGTTATCGGCTATGAAGGCAGAGCGCCTTCTGATGACGACATTTCAAAAATGTCGGTTTTGCTAGAGGCCGCGATAGAGGAGGGGGCAATAGGATTATCCTCTGGGCTTATATACCCGCCTGGAGTGTATTCCAAAACTGAAGAGCTTGTTGAGCTTGCGAAAGTCGCTGGCAAAAAAAGGCTTGTTTATGCCAGTCACATGAGGAGCGAGAGTGATATGCTTCTGGAGTCGGTCCAGGAAGTCATCAGAATCGGCAGGGAAGCGGATGCCAAGGTGCATATTTCTCATATAAAGACTTCGGGTGAGAAAAACTGGCAGAAGGTTGGAGATGTAATCGCTTTGCTTGAGGCTGCAAGGCATTCGGGGATTGAGCTGACCTGTGACCGGTATCCGTATACGGCTTCCAGCACAGACCTTGATTCAATGCTCCCCGCATGGACCTATGAGGGCGGAAATGAGGAAGAAATAAGACGTCTTAAGAGTCCGGATGACAGAGAACGGATCAGACAGGAAATCCGAAGCCAGACCGCGAAAAAAGATTTTTGGAAAACTGTGATCATATCGGCAGTTGACTCCAGGGAAAATGCCTGGATGGAAGGCAAAAGCATTGCTGATATCAGTAATGCACTCAAGCTCGATGGAGTTGATACGCTTTTCAGGATTCTGATCGATGAAAAGCTCAGGGTTGGTGCTATTTTTCTTTCGATGAGTGAGGACAATCTGAAAAAATTCCTTGCACTGCCGTATTGCATGGTCGGTTCGGACAGTTCGGCGCGTTCGTTTGACGGCACGACGAGAAAGGGCAGGCCCCATCCAAGGGGGTTTGGAACATTTCCCCGGCTTATAGGCAGATATGTAAATGAAAGTGGCATTATGAATCTTTCCGAGGCTGTCTGTAAGATGACATCGCTTCCTGCCAGGACGTTTCGCCTGAAGAATAGGGGGAGTATCAAGGAAGGGATGTATGCTGATCTCGTGATATTCGATCCAAATGAGATAACTGACAGGGCAACCTTCGAGAATCCGTTTCAGAGATCTTCCGGAATATTTCATGTTTTTGTCAACGGCGTCCCGGTGATCAGAGATGAAAGGTTTTCCGGCAATTTCCCGGGCAGGATCCTCATAAGTTCTGACCAGTCTGCCGCATTGATATAATCGTCCGGATATTTATGAAGGAACGTCCGTTGATAGCTGTTACAACAGGAGCAGAAGAGCACTCCCCCAGGATGCCTGAACTGTATGCGCAGGCAGTTGAGGCGGCGTTTGGAAATGCTGTTTTCATCGGACCTGATGTGAGCATAAAAGATGCCGTAAGGCGATATGCCGGTTTTATGATCCCCGGAGGAAAAGACATTGATCCTTTATTGTATAATGAAGAAAGGACCGCCGCAGTGAATCTCGAAGATGAAAAAAGGGTGAAATTCGATCTTGCGCTTTTTCAGTACGCTGTAAAGGAAGGGAAGCCTGTTCTTGGAATCTGTTACGGGATGCAACTCATAAACATTGCCCTGCAGGGCTCGCTTTATCAGGATATAAGCTCGCAGAAAGACAGAGCGATTAACCATGAAGAGGGGAGCCATCTGATACAGGTCAAGGAGAATCCGTTTATTGATGCAGGAACATTCGAAGTAAACAGCAGCCACCATCAGGCGGTGAAGGATACAGGGTCAGGGCTTGATGTCTTTGCTGTCTCGCCGGACGGTATCATAGAAGGTATTTATTCTGTTAGGCATCGTTTTCTTTTGGGGGTGCAGTGGCATCCGGAGAGAATGTCGGGCGGAATATCCGAAAAAGTCTTTACGTCTTTTACAGAGGCATGCCGTGCTCTCGACTAGGTTTTATTCCGTGATGCTTATGGCCATCCTCATTCTTCTGGGGTATCTCTCATATCAGATAATCAGCCCTTTTCTGACCCCGATTGCCTGGGCAATTGTTTTTTCTGTTGTTTTTTATCCGGTATACGCGTTTATTTGCAGGTATATTAAAGTGAAGGCGATCGCCTCTTCGATAACGGTACTCCTTGTTCTCGTGGTCATTATAGCTCCGATAACCTACATATCCATCATGCTGATCGATGAACTCCAGGGAATCGGAGACTATATGAACGCAGGCGGATTTGATTTTGTCAGGACTCAGACAGAGAAATTGCAGGCTTCTCCTTTTTTCAACAAGTTAATCTCTTTTATGGGTGAAAGCGATGTGCCTACCGCTGATGTGCTTGCGGATAACCTGAAAAAGATCGGGAAGGTTCTTGCGGAGAAGCTTTCGGTAAGGATCACTAACATAATAGCGGCAGCGATCAATTTTCTGTTCATGATATTTACAATATTCTTTCTCTTCAAAGACGGCCCGGGGTTTCTTATAAAGGTGAAAGATTATATGCCTTTCAGTGAAGAGCAGAAGGCCAGGCTTGCAATGCAGATGAAGGACATGATCGCATCGACGGTCTATGGCGGCGTTGTGGTCGCTATCATACAGGGCCTTCTGGGTGGAATTGCGTTCTATGTTTTAGGAATCGGATCGCCCGTCCTCTGGGGTATCGCGATGTCTGTAATGTCTTTTGTGCCTTTGGTGGGCACTTTTTCGATCTGGGGACCCACCTCTATCTATTTCATTATACAGGGAAATTACCTGCAAGGCATTGGACTTGTTCTTTTCGGGATGTTTGTCATCAGTATGGTTGATAATATTTTGAAGCCGCTGATAATCGGCAGCAGAACCAAGATGCCGACAATTATCATTTTCTTCAGTGTTCTCGGCGGGATAAAGGTGTTCGGCATTATTGGTCTGATTATGGGCCCGCTCATTATGGCTGTCTTTGTTTCGGTTTTCGAAATATTCCGGCATGTC
>JAOUFP010000154.1 GCA_029858145.1 Nitrospirota bacterium
CATTGTCACCGTCCATGCGCTCCGGGGTCGCGGTTAAGCCAAGCAAAATCTTTGGGGCAAAGTTCGCGAATATCGGGCGATAGCTTGCCGCAGTCCCATGATGCGCCTCGTCGACAACGATATAGTCATAATAGTCACTGCCTACCTGTTCCCAGAGGCGCCGATTTGCAAGCATTCCCACTGAACAAAACAAATGTTCCATTCGATTGGCTTGAAACTGGCCAACCAGCAACTCTCCAAAGTTCTGGTCTCTGAGGATATTGCTGAAGGTTGCTTGTGCCTGCTGGAGAATTTCTTGGCGATGGGCTACGTATAAGATACGTGCCTGTCTTTGCCTTTGTTCAAAGAACCGTTTAAAGTCGAACGCGGCAACCACAGTCTTGCCGGTACCGGTAGCCGCAATAACCAGATTACGCCACCGCCCATGAAAGGTCCGCTCCCGTTCCAATGCTTCAAGGATTCGCTCCTGAAAGGGGTGAGGCTGAAGATCAAAAAATACCGCTGGCCCTGTATAATGAGGATTACGAGCACGGTCAATGGCAGTTCGGAAGAGCCCCGGATTCTCGGGATCAAAGGGGACAAACTCACGACTATTCCAATAAGTTTCAAACTCAACGGTGAACTTTTCGAGGATATGCGCCATGTCCTGGGAAGTTACCTTAAGGTTCCACTCAAGCCCGCTAGTAATCGCAGCATGTGACATGTTGGCAGAGCCGATATAGGCTGTCGAAAAACCAGAATTGCGTTTGAATTGGTATGCCTTGGCATGCAATCTGGTTCGTTCGATATCGTAGGACACTCGAACCCGAACGTTTGGCATCCTTGCAAGCCATTCGACAGCTGGTGCATCAGAGGCGCCCATGTAGGAAGTCGTGATTAATCTGACAGGGACATGACGGTCACGCAAATCCTCAAAAGCCGGCATCAACAGTCGTAGCCCAGACCATTTGATAAAAGAGACCAGCACGTCCACTTCATCAGCGGAGCGCATCTCTTCATGTAACTCGTGGGCAAGTTGCGGTTCTTGAGGTGAGCCGGTGAAGAGACTGCTTTCAGCTATTGGAGTATGAGGGCGTGGTATTCCTGATTTGCCATAGTTCGGTGGGGTAATTTCCAGGAGCACTGGTTTTGTATTCTGAACAAGTTTATGCTTCCCGAAATGACTTTTGCCCGGCTCTTCTGAAACCTGCCCGAGAATCCGATTGCAAAGTGCAAGACGCTTTTCAGTGTCAGTCTCCTCGCGTAGGGCCTGCTCCAAAACCTTTGCAACAAAGGCAGCATAACGAGAAGGCTGTTCCTCAGGGGCAATCTTACCAAAGACGGTTCTAAGTTCTGGATGCTGAGCAAGCGCATCGCGGAGGTACTCATCGAGCAGCGCTTCGTATATGCCGTGCGCAATTGGCTTCATGGGCTAACAGCTCTGAGCCTTGAAAGGTAGCTCTCAATCACCGGCCAATCCGCCTCTGCCCAGTCTAAGGTATTTAGTTTTTCCGGCGGCAGCCAGACAGCAGCTGTGTGTTCATGCAACGTTATTTCGCCGGATTCTATAGTACAGACAAACGGATATAGAGTGACGGTAAACGTGGGGTAGTGATGCGTTTGAGGAGGCAAGGCGCGCCCTATGTTTATATGAAGACCAAGTTCCTCAATAAGTTCGCGCCGCAGGCAATCTTCGGACAATTCGAAGGGATCGATCTTGCCTCCGGGGAACTCCCATTTGAGGGGCAGACTCATCGAATTACTTCTTTGTGTGGCAAGTACTTTCCCCTCGTTTTCTATGATGGCGCAGGCTACTTGTAAATGCTTCATGAAAGACACAATAAAACGGTAATCCCCACTCTCCACAAGTTCAAAATTACTTTCGCAAGTATAGCACAAACAATTCTTTGAAAAATCAACAATTTAAAGCGGTGAGCAATGCAACAATTTCATAAAAGGCAATTACGAGCAATGAGCACCAGTAGTAAAAAAAGTTCATTGTTCATGGCTTATAGCTCATGGGAAAACAGTAGCGAGTACCGAGCAATGAGTCATAAAAGATCGTGATCAGTGACTGGAGCCGAGAGGCCGCCTCGAAGGCCCGCAGTAAAGCCAGGCACTCGGGACGGACTCCGGCTGATATTGAAATTTATCCAATCACCTTGGAGCGGTTATTTACCCTCTTCGATCTTTTTGAGCTCCTTCAGAAAATCCTTATTCTCCGGTATGCCTTCCTGTATGTAACGAATGATGCCGCTCTTATCGATAAGATAGGTGATTCTGTTGCTGCCGTAGAGCGCCCGCATCTTTCCGTCCGCATCCGAGAGGAGCGGGAAGGTGAACTTGTACTGCTCGCTGAATTTCTTGTGCGTCTCGATACTGTCAGGGCTCACACCCAGCACCTGGGCGTTGAGGCGTTCGAAGTCCGCGATGTCCTTCTGGAACGCCTGCATCTCGTCTGTTCAGACGGGTGTGAAATCCTTGAAATACAAGGCGAGCACCACATGCTTCCTGCCGCTGAAATCAGCAAGCCTGATCACCCCCTGAGAGGAGTCCGTCTCGAAGAGCGGCGCCTTGTCCCCAACCTGCAGGCCTGAGGCATGCGCCGGCAGGCCAAGCAGCAGAACGATGAAACCGAAAAATAACCTTTGCATCATATCCCCCTTTCCCTGTCCCCTGTCAGTTTGCGAAAACCGTCTTTGCGGGCTGCAGAATATAAGATGATGCGTTTTCCTGTATCCCCTTATGTTTTCTCTTCCGCAGCTTTATTTCTTTTCCGATTCTTCCAGGATCACGAGCGCCTGGGTCTCGCCCAATGAGAACATCTCGCTGACCTTTCCCTTTACCCGTATCTTTGACCCCTTTTTCGGCAGGGCCCTGTCTGTGACGACCGTGATTGTGCCTGTCCCGTCATCCACCACAAAGTACTTCAAAACAAAGAAGGAGAAGGTTTCGGTGACCTCACCTGATACCGTGACCGTCTTGCCGTCGTAATCCCTCGGGTTGTCGGTGATCTTGCTGATGGGAGTGGTGAGTATGCCGTTGCAGGCCAGCGCGACGGACGCGAGTAAAAACAGCAAAAGCGCAGTCTTTTTCATTTCAGCTCCTTGATTTTAGTCACCATACCTCAGGTATGCTGTGTCCTGCTATCCTTCCACGATGCTGTGCTCGTCCCACATAAACCAGTTCCCCGTGTCCGAGAGGAACGAGTAGGTATTCTGGAAGATGGCGAAGTGTTCTTCTTCGTCTTTGATGAGGCAGTCGAAAAAGTTTTTCTCTTGAGCATTCGCAGCCTGCGAAGACGCCTTTTTGTAAAACGCGATCGCCTCCGCTTCCATCTTCATCGCCAATTTGAATGCGTCCAGTTCGTCTGCGGTCGAGGCAACCTGCTTCAGCATGTCCTGTTTGTGCTGGTCGAAGATCTTCTTCATGTCCTTGAGCGGGGTCGCCTCAGCAGGAGTGAATGCCTTCCCCTTCTGCACGTTGATCGCGCAGGCGATATGGTATTTTTCATCATCCGCGATGCTCAGGAACATCTTCTTGCCGACGGGGTTGTTCGTCTTGCCGGCGCACTGCGTGTAGAAATCCACCGCCTCCTGCTCCATTTTTACAGCCATTTCAATTGTGTTCATTCTCCCCTCCTTGCAATTATGTTTTCATTCAATGCTCTACCGCCCCGCGGTATCATCACCTGACTGTCAGCATCCCGGCTCGCCGGGATGGCCGCAGCAGTCCTGCCGGTTTTTGATCTTGACCGCGTTGTTTCTGAGCAAAAGCGATATCTTTTTCCCCAGCGGCATCGGCCCCGAGAGGTTCGTGAAGAAATCCCGGATGCTCGGCCTGTCTTTTTTGCCTGAATGGTCTTCCATGAAACAATCTCCCTTTTCCCTCATTGTATAACCGGGACGGTCATTTGGCAACCTGTATGCAGCGCCATTGTAAAGGAAGCACAGGGCATTTCATATTTTCTTCAAAACGTTCAGGTACGATTATAACATTGGAATCCGGAACAAATTTAATGCGGGCGGAAAAGATGGGAGAGGTTATGAGAAACCACTATACGAAAATGATTCTGAGCGTTATATTACTGTCAGGATTCTGGTATATGCACGCAGGGAAGGGGGAAACGATGGATGCGCATACAAAGCATGCAGTTACCGGCTCGGCATTGCCTCAGATAGACACAGCTCAGCCGGAACATACCGAGACCGCGACGTTCGCCCTCGGCTGATTCTGGGGGCCTGACTCCCGGTTCGGGAGCATCCCCGGCGTGGTGAGGACCCGCGTCGGTTACAGCGGCGGCTCTTCGCAGGGGCCAACGTACCGGAGCATCGGCGACCACAGCGAGGCGGTGCAGATCGATTATGATCCTTCTGTCATTTCCTACAAGGAACTGCTCGCAATCTTCTGGGAATCACATGACCCCGCGGAAAGGTCCTGGTCGCAGCAGTACCGGGTCGCCATCTTCTGTCATGACGAAGCACAAAAGAGGCTTGCCCTCGAATCAAGGGACGGAGAGGCCGCAAAGAGGAAAGAGACGATCCGTACAGAGGTGCTCCCCTTCACCGGGTTCACCCTTGCCGAGGACTACCACCAGAAATACCGCATTCAGCAGTATAGCGGGTTCGCCGGCGAGTTAAAGGCGTTCTACCCTGAGATGAAGGATTTTGTGAATTCTACTGCTGCCGCGCGGCTGAACGGCTTTCTCGGAGGGTACGGCAGCCCGGAACTTCTGAAAAAGGAGATCGACAGCTACGGACTCTCTGAAGAGGCGAGAAAACGGCTTGTCGGACTGCTCTCCTCAGCCCGTTCCGGCTTTAAAAGCTGTCCTTTGTAAGATCCGGGAGAGGCGCCGCTCCTCATGTCTCATGGCGCCCCGGATACGCTCTTTAGACGTTCATTTACAGCAGGCCCGGCTTTTTAACCATCTGATAAAGTGTGCGGACGCATTTACTCAAACATCATCCCGGCCTTGTAAACGCCGTCCTGAACTTTCTGGACCCATTTTATGATCGCGCTCGTTTCCGAGTTAACGGGGTTGCACAGGAGGGTCATCCTGTCACCTTCTTTTACTTCCTCCACGAGGAATAAGCATGCGCCTGACTTGCTCACATTATAGGTGATGCCGAGGCTGTAATCCCATTTTGACTGGCTGTCATTGCGCCGGTACTTGATGAGCACATCGGCCGGATGGCGTTCGTATTTTCTGAGTTCTGGCATTTCCCTCTCTTGTATAACGAGCTTCTCACTGCAGCGAAACCCCTGAAGTTACAGACAGATTGAATGCGTAATTGACCTTATAACCATGGTTTATAAATCATAGACTGCCATATTGTCAATAAAATAATTCAAAGTGTCGCACCAATTTAGAAATGTCCGCTTTTTACCAATAAGGATAGTCTGCCCCATCCCTCCGGAAGAGGCAGGGCAGTCGGCAGGCATTCCCGTAAATCTGGTATACTTCCGGAAAGCGCAGGGCAGATAACCATATATGGGCACGAAGAACATCTACGAGAGGTTTCTGTGGTTCGACCGGAAGGCGGGGGCGAAGCAGTATCCCAACGCGACAAAGCTCGCCGCTGAATTCGAGATATCCCTCAAGACCGCCCAGCGGGACATAGAATTCATGCGCGACCGGCTCAACTGCCCCCTCCTCTACGACAAAACCCGGAAGGGGTACCACTATGAACGCGAGACCTTTTCGCTGCCCTCCATCTATATCTCCCCGGAAGAGCTCACCGCGCTCCTGATCACGCGGAAGATGCTCCGGGGCATCAGCGCGGAATACATCGGCGGCGAACTCTCCCAGCTGATAGAGAAGATCACCTCCATCCTGAAAAAGCATGTGACAGATGAGGCGTCGATCGACGAGGCGGTCTCGATCCAGCTCATCGGGTACGCGATACCGCCGGAAGAGATATTCAAAACAGTTCTCGAGGGCTGCCTGAAGAGAAAGAGCCTTTCCCTCGTCTACTACTCTCCTGCGAGGGACGAGAAGACGGAGAGGAAGGTGGACCCCTACCACCTTTTCAACTACATGGGCACCTGGCACCTGATCGGCTACTGCCATCTGCGGCAGGGGCTTCGCGACTTCAATCTTTCGCGGATAACGGATGCAAGTATGCTCGATGAGATTTTTTCAGTGAAGCGCGGCTTCAGCCTCAGTGAATATTTTGATTCAGCCTTCGGACTCTACAAGGGCGCTGAAAGAGAAGAAGTGGTCTTGCGGTTCACCCCGGAAAAGGCGAAGTGGATCAGGGACCAGGTATGGCACCGGGATCAGGAGAAAAGATACCTGCCGGACGGCGCCCTTGAACTCACCTTCCCGGTCGCGCACTTCGCCGAGGTCGCGATGGAGGTCCTGAAGCACGGCTCCGGCGTCGAGGTGATCGAACCGGCAGGCCTCAGGCGGCTGATCAGGGCGGAGGCGGAGAAGATCCTGAAGCTCTACAACAAGACTGCGGTCCGCTGAGACGGAAACATCCGGTCATTGAATAACACGGGAAGATCCTATCCCGCATTATCCGCAAATGTCAGACATAAGGCTCCGGAACGGGGCGGGACAGAGGTCCCGAGCGGTTTCTTTTGCCGATAGTCCGACAGTGTATCCATAGAAAAAAAAGAGGCAAAAGCCTCGGAGCGCAGCGACAATGAGAGAGGAGCCCCTGTCCCGCCGCACATTCATGAATAGTCCGGACTATATGACTCCTCTTTGCTGCAGGGCAAAAAAGCATTTTGCGGTGATCTGAATGTCAACCGCCGCGTTATGCGCCTCGCTGAAGCCGGACTGAAAGAGCTGATAGTGAAGCTCGGAAAGCTTCGGCCATTTGTAGCCGTATGCCCCTTCCAGCTTGCAGAAATGGGTGGACTTCAGCATCGTGCATATCCGCTCTTTGGTGAGAAGTACATTCGGCATCTTCAGTCTCA
>JAOUFP010000155.1 GCA_029858145.1 Nitrospirota bacterium
TTTGAGCCTTTCGTCAAATTCTTTTGTTTTTCTGTCGAGTTCTTCGGTCAAGGCCGCCAGATTTTCGAAGAGGATATCGATTCTTCCCCTGGCTCCTCCGACAGCAATGGAGAGAGTTTTGATGTTTTCCCCGTCGCCTTTTACCGATGCCTCCAGGAGTTTTTGGGTGTTCTCATCTATCTGCTTTTCGAGAAGGATGATTTCCTCCTCGATCCCGCTGAGCTTTTTTTGAAGTGGCCCGATGGTCCTTGTGCGTTCAGTCATGATCTGCGCCCTGAGTTTGCGTACATTTTTTTTGTTCAGGGAAGGGGCAGCAGTTCCAGTGGACGCTGGCTCCGGTGAATCCCCGTCTTCTGTTTTCCAGCCGACCCTGTCCAGAAAGTCCTGATAGGTCCCTTCAAAGACCGTTACCTCTCCGGCATCGAATACAATCAGCTTTTGAGCTAACGCATGCAGGAGCATTTCGCTGTGCGTGACAAGCATGACAGCCCCTTTGAAGGCCTCGACCGCTTCGATCAGGGAATCGATCGATTCCATGTCGAGGTGGTTGGTCGGTTCATCCAGCATGAGCATATTGGAAGGGCTGACAAGCAGTTTTCCGAGCAAGACCCGGCTTTTTTCCCCGCCTGACAGCACGGAGATCTTTTTCAGGGCATGGTCACCCTCGAACATCATCGCTCCGCAAATCTTCCGTGCTGCGCCCCGGTTGTGGTCAGGGTGGACATCCATGATCTCAGCTTCGATGGTTTTGGACAGATGCAGGCGGTTTATGTTCGTCTGTCCGAAATATCCGAGCTTCAGGCCGGGGTGATGCCTGACAGCTCCGGTCCGGGGCGTCAACTCCTGTGCCAGCAGATTTAAAAGGGTCGATTTGCCTTTTCCGTTTTTCCCTATGATGGCTATGCGGTCATTTTTTTCGATCGCTATCGAGAAATCTTTAATCAGCGGGTCGCTTTCATCTGTAAAACCAAAGGTGATGTTTTCCGCCTCAAGAAGCCTTTTTCCGGTAAATGGCGCGGAGTTGAATTCAAATTCCAGTGATTTCAGTTCAGAAAGCCTTTCCAGTTTTTCCTTTTTACCAAGGGCCTTTATCCGGGACTGAACAGCCTTTGCCTTATTGGCCTGGACCCTGAAGCGGTTTATGAATTCTTCTACCTCTTTGCGTTTTTTTGCATCGTTTATTCTTGTCTTTTCGTATATCTCTTCTTCCTGGAGAATCTGCTGATAGAGCTTTTCTGTCGGGCCCTCGATCTTTTTCAGCTTCAGGCGGTGAATGCCCATGGTATGGGTTGTGACACTGTCCATGAAGTTGCGGTCATGGGTGATAATGATCAGCTCGTTTTTCCAGTTTCTCAAAAATTGGATCAGCCAGCGTATTGATACGATATCAAGATAGTTCGTCGGCTCATCGAGGAGAAGCAGGTGGGGTTTGGAGACCAGGACCTTTGCGAGGTTCAGGCGCACCTGATATCCGCCTGAAAGCGCGGATGGTTTGCGATCAAGGTCGCCGTCCGAAAACCCGAGGCCGGAAAGGATCGCCTTTACTTTATACGATTCATCCCTGCCGTCTTCAGCTTTTGGAAGGCTGAGGCATGCTTCACTGAGCACCGTCTCTCCGGTAAATCTGAGATGCTGCGAGAGATGTCCGATCCGGTAACCATTGGGGATTCTGATAGCCCCTGAGTCAGGATGCTCTTCTCCCAGTATTATTCTGAACAGCGTGGTCTTGCCATGTCCGTTTCTCCCTACCAGTCCGACGCGTTCGCCCGGGTTTATGGTAAAACTGACATCGTCGAAGATCACTTGTTGCCCGTATGCTTTTTCTAGATTATTGGCTTGAATCATTTTATAAATATTATACCCTGTGATCCCTGCCGCAGTATATTCACGACAGAGAATTCCCTTAAAAAGTTTAAAACGCGATTCTCCTCATAGCGGTGGCCTCTGCGGGCGCTTATTTACTGAGCAATACCTGCATATGCTCGTGGCAAACTTTTTTTGTTTTTCATTTTTTATCTAGTAAGAGGGATATTCCGATATCTGAGAAGGTACTTCCATGCAAAACACGAAGTTGAGCGAGGTCCCCTGGCAGAGCAGGGGACCCGGTAAATCAATTATTGCTTAACAACATTGATTGCCTTTGGACCTTTAGGGCCGTTTTCAATGTCAAAGCTGACTCTATCTCCCTCGCTAAGGGATTTAAATCCATTGCTCTGAATTGAAGAATAGTGGACAAATACATCGCCGCCATCTTCGCTGGTGATAAATCCAAAGCCTTTGGATTCATTGAACCATTTTACTGTACCATTAGCCATTCCTTCTACCTCCTTACGTATAAACTAAAATCTCAGAATGACTGATCGCTCGAAAAAAAGACCACAAAGCTAAAAGTCTTTGCGGTCTTCCCAGTTACAAAAACTTCTGAAACTTCGAAAAAAATTCTATCACGGGTGATGAACATTAGTCAATGAAAAATCTTTAAAATCAGCGCCTGTTTTAAACTGGACCGCAAGAAAATAAATCCGGATTCAGCATCAGCAATCAGTCCGGGATTTACCGGGTTTTTTCGTCCCCTCGTACAATTCATATTCGAGAAGCCTGCATTCAATGTTGCTGTTAAAGAATTGGATCTTCCTTTTGCTTCTCAGTCCGATCTTTTTGGACAAATGAGGATTCCCGGTAAAAATGTAGCCTGAATACCCTTTGCACTTCTGCTTGAAAAAATCACCTATGCGGGAATATGTCTCAGCAAGTTTATCCATTTGCCCCATGCGTTCCCCGTATTCGGGATTGAGCAAAACAATGCCGCTGCCCCCAGGCACAGGGGTGTCGGCAAAATCACATGTCCTGAATTCGATCAGGTGCTCAACCCCGGCGGTCATGGCGTTTTTTCTGGCGGCCTCTGTCGCCTGCTTGCTGCTGTCGGTCGCGATTATTCTGTATTTCAGGCTTTTTTGGGAGCCACGGGATGCCTCAAAGCGAAGATGTTCCCATTTTGTTTTATCAAAGCTCCTCAGGTGCATGAAGCAGAAGTTGCTTCTCAGCATTCCCGGGGCCTTTTTCAAGCCGATTAGGGCCGCTTCGATTGCAAGGGTGCCGCTGCCGCACATCGGATTGATGAAATTGCCGCTGTCGTCCCAGCCTGTTGCCTTCACAATTGCAGAGGCAAGGGTTTCCTGGAGAGGAGCTTTCAATGGAATTTTCCTGTAGCCCCTTTTTGAAAGAGGCTCTCCCGAGGTGTCGATATAAAGGGCGCACGATTCGTCCTTCCAATGCAGGTGGATAACTGCCCGGTTCCTTTCCGGCCCGGAATCAGGACGGCGGCCGAATTTCGTAATGAACCTGTCGGCAATCGCGTCTTTGCATTTGAGGTTTGCGAAACGGGAATCGGTAATGGACGGTGTGTCAACAGTCGAGGTGATGCTGACATAGCCGTCTTCGTAAATATAATCCTCCCAGGGCACCTTTACCGATTCCCTGTACAACTCATCTGGATTTTCTGCTGAAAATGAGGACAGGAGGTAGAGAACTCGGTGTCCTGTCCTCAGGTAAAGATTGAGGCGCATGGTATCCTGTAATGTGCCTTCTGTTTCCACGCCTGAAACGGATTCGGTTATCACAGGGAAACCCAGTGACTGCACCTCTGTTGCGAGATAGGGCTGGATGCCTTTTGGACAGGTGATGAATATTCTGTTAATCTGCATGGTACTGGATTATACATTATGACGGCGAAGCGCTCAACGTGCAGCCTGTTTTTTTGAAGGTTTTTATTCAAGAGGCCAGCTCACAGGCACATTCATCCGGGTTTTTGTTTTTTGCGCACTTTAAGGCCTGGCATGAGCAACTGCCGTTTTTAGGATCGCAGGTAATCCTCAGGGCAGAAGTTCGGCTTCCGGCAGATTAGGGATCCTGTTACAGAAAAAGCTTCGGATAGATCAGGCAAGTTCTCTAACCGTAAAATGATTTGCCCTGATGTCCGCGATTATCGCGTTGAGATGTTCCTTCCCCCGTATTTCGACGGTGAAGATGACCTTTGTTTCCACGACCGAAAGGTCCGCGGAAAGCCTGTCATGAACAATGGTATGGATGTTCCCCATCTGCCCGGCGATGATACCGGTCAGCGCATGGAGCTGGCCGGGGACGTCGTTGACCGTGACATCAAAGACGCCGATCCTGCCGCTGCTGACCAGACCCTTATGGATAATCCTGTCGATTAGGGTGAAATCAATGTTTCCGCCGCTTACGACAAGAACAACCCGCTTGCCCCTGAATCTCTCCCTGTATTTCAGCAATGCGGCTAGAGGGACAGCCCCCGCGCCTTCGACGACCAGTTTTTTTCTTTCGAGGAAGAGGAGTATAGCCATGGCAATCGAATTCTCCTCAACAAGAACTATATCATCGACATATTGCCTGATGATATCGAAGGTGAGGTCGCCGATCCTCCCCACGGCGATGCCGTCCGCAAAGGTATATGCGGGTAAGCATTCGGCAATTTTCTTCTTTCTGAATGAGGTATACGCCGAGACCGCGGAGGCTGTCTGGACCCCGATAACTTCTGTTTTTGGAGATAAGGATTTTACGGCTGATGATATCCCTGAGATCAGTCCCCCGCCTCCCACAGGCACGAGAATGATGTCAACATCCTTCAAATCATCGATAATCTCAAGTCCGATCGTTCCCTGTCCCGCAATGATCTTCTCATCGTCAAAGGCATGGATAAAGGCGTGGTCCTTCTGCATTTGTGCATAGTGGAGGGCCTCCTGGAAGCTTTCGCCAAACAGGATGAGTTCAGCCCCATAACTTTTTGTTGCCTCCTGCTTGACGATAGGTGCCGACTCAGGCATTACGATCCTCGCGTGGATGCCAAGCCTCGCGGCGGCAAAGGCAACCCCCTGCGCGTGGTTTCCCATGGAGGCTGCTATCACCTTTTTATTGTCAAGAGAAAGCAGCTTGTTAAAGGCGCCTCTGACCTTGAAGGAGCCGGTCTTCTGGAGATTTTCCGCCTTCAGGTAAACTTCGGCGCCTGTCATTTTGCTGAACGAGTTGGAATAGATCAGCGGTGTCTTATGAATGAATTCCCTTATTCCATCTTGCGCCTTCCTTATATCCCCTATGTCCAATGTGCTGTCCTTTCCTTACGCGGGAAGATTTACGGCTCCTCTTTGCTTATTCCTCCGGTAAGCCATTTTTTGATCGTATCCAGTTCGTCCTCATTGATCTCGAGAGCGTTTTCCCTTCTTTCTCCCTCGATCACCGCGAAAACTTTATCCAGGTGTGTCCTGTCTCCTATTGTGCTTGCGTATCCCTGTACCGCGGCTGCCAGATAGTTCGCCGCGTTTCTTATATCCTCTGCCGCTTTTTCAAGTTGTCCAAGCTCAATATACGATGCCGCCCGAGCGAAAATCGAAGCGGCATCTTCCGGTTTGAGCTGAATTGCCCTACCGAAGTCGGCCGTGGCCTTTTCAAAATCCTTTTTCTGGACATTGGCCATTCCCCTGTAGTAATAAACCCTTGCGTTGCTTTTGTCAAGCTCGATGACCTTTTCGAAGTCTTCCAGGGCCTTGTCTGATTCTTTTAGCTTGATATAAGCGGCGCCGCGGCTCAAATGCGATATTTTCGGATCATAGCCCGACTCCAGCGCTCTGGTAAAAGATTCGATGCTTTCTTTCATCTTGCCCTCGACAAAAAGGCGTTTCCCTACCTCAAAAAATTCATTTGTTTCCATTTCCTTCCTCCTGACAAAATGTTTTCAATGAGTTATCCGGGGTATAAAACCGGCAACTTTTTCCATATATTGTTTGTATTTGTCCCCAAAGCGGCTTAAAAGCTCCCTGTCTTCCAGAGGAATAATCACCAGGGTTATCAATAAAAAATCGACGAAGGTTATCACGGCAACGGCGACAACTCCGGACAAAAGAAAAACTCCCAGAAACATCAGCGTGTGGGCGAGATAGGTGGGATGCCTGACTACAGAGAAGGGCCCTCTGGTCACGAGTCTGCCTTTCATCCTGGCTGATATCTCCGGAAGCCCCATAAGCCCCCAGAGACCGAGCAGCATTCCGGTCCAGACATGCAGTATGGTTCCCGCGAGCAAAAGCAGCATTCCCGCGGCAGGGATTGCTGCCGGAAAGGCAATTCTGAACTGCATCAGAAATGCCCTGTTGAGATAAATCACATATGCCAGAGGTGCCCAGGTAAGCACCGGGAGAATATAACTCATTAGACCGATTCTCCTGAAAAATTGTGAGAAACCATGGACGGGGATCCAGAAAAGAGGTACGACAGGCCAGACAATGATCGTTATGAGTGCAAGGAGATCGGTCAAAGGTAGATCTCCATTAAACCACTCTAGACATTTTGCAGGACAAACATCTCACGTCTTTTAATACGCCTCCCCATTCAAGCGTTTCCGGTCCAGTACAAATTTATCTTTTTAAAGTAATCGTATCATGCAAAAGAATGCGGCAACGGGAACGAGACCGGTCCGTTTTTTACGGAGAACTTTTTTTCGCTATCTTCAGCATCTCTCTCATGAACGCGGGCAAATCAGAAGGCTGTCTGGAGGTGACCAGATTTCCGTCAACGACGACCTCCTTATCCTCGTAATGAGCCCCGCTCTCTTTCATCTCCTGAGCCACTGACTTGTAATAGGTCGCATGCCGGCCTTTTAATACCCCTGCCGTGATCAGTAGCTGCGGACCGTGACAGATCGCGGAAACCGGCTTCCGGTTCTCCATGAAATGCCGTGCGATCTCTATCGCGTCTTTTTCCTTTCTGAGCTTTTCCGGTGCCTTTCCGCCGGGGAGGACGAGAAGATCATATTCCTCGTGTCTGATTTCCCCGAGATCCTTATTCGCATCGGCTTC
>JAOUFP010000156.1 GCA_029858145.1 Nitrospirota bacterium
CAGGTCAATATCCCGAAGAACGGGCCAATAGCTCTTTCCCGTTCAGGATGCTCTGCTGCTCGGTTGCCGTATCCTCCCCGGCAAATTATCTTTTACGTGAGAGGCAGAAAATGACTTTGTTAATAATTTACCAGTGCCTTTATGAATTTTTCATTCATCCGGCGTATGTTCAATCCGGAAATTATAGCAATGTTCTTGATTATCTTCAACATGATAGCCGGCTCTTTTTCTTCCAGTTCTTCAAAGGAATCCTTGGGAATCAGGAACAACTCCGACGCGTCGAGCGCGAGGGCATCAGTGCCGTGATTCGTTTTTTCGAGAAGGGCAATTTCGCCCATGAAATTACATCTGTTGAGTATGTGGAGGGGCTGTTTCCAGCCGTCAGGAGTGACCTTGGATATCTCGATTCTGCCGCTGTTTAACATGTAGATACCCTTTGTCGGCTCTCCGTCCCTGAAAACATGGGTGTCTTTCGGGATCTGAAGTTTTGTTATGCAGGGTATGATTGTATTGATTTCACTGTCAACAAGACCCCTCAGAAGTGTCTGCACTCTCAAATCGCTCATAAATTCTGACATATCATTTCTCCTCTCCGATAAGAGCTTCGACCCTTACCTGTGTAATTTTATATCCGGGCGTTTTTGAATAATCAAGGGCTTTTTCATCAGTGAGAATATTTACTGCGGCTTCGGCGTAATGCATCGGCATAAAGACCTCTCCCTGTCTCACACGTTCAGTGACCCTGACAGGCACAATGACGCTTCCGTTTCTTGACGAAATCTTTACGGAAGCATCGCTGGTAATCTTCAGTTTTGCCGCATCGTCCGGATGCATTTCCAGGTATGCTTTTCCGGCGTGAGATTCAATGGCTTTCACTCTTCGTGTCATTGAACCATAATGGTAATGGAACAGGTTCCTCCCTGTAGAAAGAACAAAGGGATACTCCTTATCCTCTTTTACCGTATCACGGTCAAAAGGCACGGGAGTAAAAGCAGCTTTTCCTCTGGGGAAGCCGCTTTTGTAGAGATATTCCGTCCCGGGATGGTTTTTTGTAGGACACGGCCACTGGATGCCCCTCTGCTGAATCTTTGCGTACGTTATGCCCTCCAGCGCAGGCCATAGGCTCCCCAATTCATCAAATATTTCCTCGCTGGAAGAATAATTCATCTCATATCCCATCCGCCTGGACAGTTCTGCTATTATCCAGGAGTCTTCTTTCGCCTCACCAGGGGGCAACAATGCTTTTCTCACCCGCTGGACTCTCCGCTCGGTATTCGTAAAGGTTCCGTCCTTTTCCGCAAAACAGACAGCTGGCAGGACTACGTCGGCCAGTCTGGCAGTTTCTGTCAGAAAGATATCCTGAACCAGGAGAAAATCCAGGTTCTTAAAGCCTTTTATCGTATGACCCATGTTCGGGTCACCAAGCACGGGATTCTCTCCCATGACGTAAACCGCTTTTATTATCCCCTCTGCCGCTTTTTCTGTAATCTCAGGGGCCGTCAGGCCAGGATTCGGCGAAAGTGCTGCCGCCCAAGCATTCTCGAACTTTTTATGGATCTTGGGTATCCTTATCCTCTGATATCCTGGAAACACATTCGGTAAACAGCCGGCATCGCAAGCCCCCTGAACATTGTTTTGACCCCGCAGCGGATTAATGCCGGTTGATCGCCTGCCGATATTGCCGGTCAGAAGAGCAATGTTCGCAATCGCGTTTACATTCGCTGTCCCGTGCGTATGCTGCGTAATTCCCATCGTGTAATAGATTGCGGCCTTTCGGGAACTTGCATAGGTAATCGCCGCTTTTATAATATCTTCCTTGGGGACGCCGGTAAGCTTTTCTCCGGCTTCCGGGGTGAACTCTTCCAGAGATTTATTCCACTCATCGAAATCAGTGGTGAATTCGTCTATGAACGCCTGGTCATACAGCCCTTCTTCTAATATTACATGCGCCATGCAGTTGAGCAGCGCCCGGTCGGTTCCCGGTTTCTGACGCAGCCACAGATACGAAAACTTGCACATTGAGATTTTCCTGGGGTCGGCAACGATGATCTTTGCACCCTTTGCGCGAGCCTTGAGCATCATGTTCGCAATGACAGGGTGAGACTCTTTGGTGTTAGAACCGATAATGAAGATTACTTCATTGTCTTCAATTTCCCTGATGGAATTGGTCATGGCTCCTGAGCCGAATATGGTGGCCAGACTGGCCACAGTGGGGGCGTGTCAAAGACGGGCACAATGGTCTACATTGTTCGTGCCTATTGCAACTCGGATGAATTTCTGGAACAAATAGTTGTCTTCTGTTGTGCAACGCGCAGAGGATAGGCCGGCGATAGCGTCCGGACCGTGGGTTTCCTTTATTTCCAGGAATCGCTTGGCTGCGTAAGAGAGGGCCTCTTCCCATGAAGCCGGATGCAGTTCATTGTCTTTCCTTATCAGGGGGGTTTTTAATCTGTCAGGACTCGAGACGAACTCATAGCCGAACCTGCCTTTGACGCAGAGGAGTCCCTTATTGACAACACTGTCTTCAGGGGAAGTTACTCTCACAATCCTGTTGTCACTGATATGAAGCGTTATATTGCAGCCTATCCCGCAGTAAGGGCAGGTGGTGTCGACCTCTTGTATTTTCCAGTAACGACCCTTGCCGATCCAGGCTTTGCCGGTAAGCGCCCCCGTGGGACAGACCATCACGCACTGACCGCAGAATTCGCAGTTCAGGTCTTTTTCGAAGGGAGGGCATACTTTTGTGTCAAAGCCCTTATAGGCGAAGTCGATCGCACCGACCCCCTGGACTTCATCGCAGATCTTTATGCAGCGACCGCAGAGGATGCATTTTTCCATATCACGATCGATGAACGGATTGCCGTCTTTTTTTGAATAGATTCTGCGTTCGCCGCTGAAAATAGGGTTTCTTATTCCGTATTTGTATGCCAGTTCCTGCAATTCGCATTCGCCTGTCTTCTGACATACCATGCAGTCATTGGGATGATCGCTCAGTATCAGATCGATCATATCTCTCCGCAAATGCTCTATATAGGGCGAGTTTGTAATAACCTCCATTTTGTCTTCCGCATGGGTCGTGCATGAAGTCATAGGAACACCGTTTATTTCAACGAGACATACCCTGCAGGCACCGGATGAACTGATTTTGGGATGATGACAAAGCGCAGGGATGTCTATCCCTGTTCTACGGGCGACTGTGAGGACGGTTTCCCCTGAAGATGCCTGCACGGTTATGCCGTTAATGCGAAGGGTGACCAAATCTTTTTTAGCTTCAAAATCAGACATTGTTAAACCTTCTTGATAGCCTTGAATTTGCACGCTTTATAGCACGCGCCGCATTTAATGCAGGAATCTGCATCCAGTATATGAGGTTTCTTGACCTCACCGGTAATCGCTTTTGTCGGACATTTCCTTTTGCACAGTCCGCACCCTTTGCACAGCTCTTCTATTATAGAAAAAGTAATAAGGGCTTTGCAGACACCGGCAGGGCATTTCCTGTCCCGTATATGGGCAAGGTATTCACTCTTGAAATGATTGAAACTGGTAATGAACGGATTCGGAGCTGTTCTTCCGAGGCCGCACAATGATGATACAGACATAATCGCGCTTAATCGATCGAGCCGTGCAAGATCGGTTTCTTCACCTTTCCCTTCGGTTATTTTTGTCAGAAGTTCGAGCATCCTTTTTGTGCCGACCCTGCAGGGTGTGCATTTACCGCAAGATTCACGCTGGAGGAACTCAAGGAAAAACCGGGCAACCGAGACAATGCAGTCTTCTTCGTCAAAAACGACCATGCCGCCCGAGCCGACAATGCTGCCTACCTTGGACAGGCTTTCGTAATCAAGCCCCATGTTTATCATGGACATCGGGATGAGGCCGCCTGAGGGGCCACCGACCTGCACAGCCTTAAGTTCTTTTCCTCCTTCTATTCCTCCCCCAATTCCGTAAACAATATCCCTGAGGGACATTCCCATCGGAATCTCTACAAGCCCGTTATTCTTGACCTTTCCTGTGAGAGTAAATACCTTTGTGCCTTTGCTTTTTTCGGTGCCGATCGATGAAAACCATTCGGCTCCTTTTCCGACAATCATAGGGATGTTTGAGAAGGTTTCCGCATTATTGATGACCGTCGGCTTTCCCCAGAGGCCTTTTATGGCGGGAAAGGGAGGCCTCGGCCTGGGCATGGCTCTTTTCCCCTCGATTGATTCCATTAATGCGGTCTCTTCGCCGCAGATGAACGCCTCGGTTCCGAAACTGAATTCTATATCAAAGCTGAAGTCAGACCCGAATATGTTTGTCCCCAGAAAACCTTTCTCCTTTGCCTGAATAATCGCGGTGCGCAGCCTTTCAACCGAGATGTGATAGCGTTCCCGGATGTATAAATAACCTTTTTCAGCCCCGATAGCGTAGCCGCCGATTAATAGTCCCTCTATGATCGCATGCGGATTGCCCTCAGCCAGTGCCCTGTTAACTTCACCGACATTGCAGATAATATAGTGAGGATTTTCAGGCTGTTTTCTGCAGAGTTCCCATTTTTTGCCGGTAAGGAAACCGCTTCCTCCCCTGCCTCTTAGTCCGGAATTTATCACTACACTGATAACATCATCGGGGAGCATTTTAGTTACCGCTTTCCTGGCTGCCTTATAGCCGTTTATTTTCAGGTAATCATCCAGGCTGTCAGGAGATATCTCGCCGCAGGGACCGAGTACAATCTTGTACTGCTTGTCATGAAAAGAGTCATAATCTTCCGTGGCGGTCCATTGCGGGACGGGATTGCCATTGAGGATATGGTCGGTAACTATCTTCTCCACCATGATCGGCTTGACGGATTGATAGGTGGTCTTTTGGTCATTGACGATGACGTCGACGAGCACATCCTTTGAACAAAAACCCCTGCAGCCGACGGTTTTGTATGAACATCTGCTGCCTACCCTGGCTTCAATTCCGCTTTCCTGTATGAATTTTTTGAAGGCACGCAGAACATCTTCTCCGCCTGAAGCTTTCCCCGAGGTTCCGAGGCAGACTTTTATTTCGATAGTTGGGTCAGTCATAAAGGTGATGGCCCTTATATATAGCCGATAAATTCATCTTCTTTTTCAAAGCCTTTCAGAAGCTTCACAACCTTGTCAGAATCAGTATTTCCATGTACCTGGTCATTCAGGATAACTACGGGAGCGATACTGCATGCCCCAATACAGGTAGCCTGCTGCACAGTAAAGAGCAAATTGGAGGTGGTATCCTCCTCATCCTTCAGGGACAGGGTCTCCCGTATTTTTTCGAGGATCTTGTCAGCTCCCTTAATGTGGCACGCGGCTCCGCAGCAAACCGTGATGGTATTTTTGCCGGTCGGATTCAGCCGGAACTTGGGGTAAAAAGTTATTATTCCGTAAAACTTGCTCGCGGGAATATCCAGCTTCCCGGAAAACCAGTAGACCGTATCTTCCGGTATGTACCCGTAAGCATCCTGAATCTTTTCCAGAAGATGTATTAGATTCCGGTTGTTTTCCCTGTGATCCCTTAAGATCTTAAGTAAGATTTTATCCTGCTCCATAGTAGTGAATGCGTATTTTAATACATAAAATATTTCAAAAACAATCTATATCGGAAATTTATTTGCATAAATTTGTATAATATATACCATGTCAGCGCCTAAAGAATTATTCCTTTCTTCCCGGAGCAGTAAGAACAAACCTGCCGCAGTTGTTCTTGAGGCGATAAAGCTGATTCTTCAATCCAGTCATTGACTGGAGCGTGCTCATGTTTTTCATGGAATTAATAACACAGGTTGATATATAGTAATTTTGGAGGTAAAAATGAACAAATTAAGAATATTTATTACGGGGATTCTTCTCCTTGTGCTTTCCGGGAACCCGCATGCTGCGGTGCTTCTTGACAGGGTCGTCGCGGTTGTTAATCAGGAAGTAATAACATGGAGTGAACTGTATACAACGATGGAAGCAGACGCATCAGCGACAATAAAAGGGTTGCAGGCTGACGAAAGGAGAAGGATATTCAGGCAAAATGAGGCTGTTTTTCTCGAAAATCTGATTAACGTAAGGCTGCAATTGCAGGAGGCCAGAAACAAGGGAATCAGAGTCTCAGAGGAGGAACTTCAGGACGCTATTAACGGCATAAAAAAGAAATACGCTATGACAGATTCCGTCTTTCGTGAATCTCTGAAAGAAGAAGGGATTTCATTTGAAGAATACAAGAAGAGGCTCCGTGAGCAAATAATCATTGGAAAGCTTGTCAATGTGCAGATAAGGAGCAAAATTGCCATTAATGATGAAGATATCGACAAGTTTGTCAGTGAGAATAGAGATTTGCTGGAAAATATAGAGACTTATAAAATAAGCCAGATTTTACTGAAAAAGCAGAAAGATGTTGAAAACAGCAAGATTGAGGAAAAAGCAGGCGAAATACTCGGGAAATTGGAGCAGGGCGAGAGTTTTTCCGATCTTGCGAGACAGTATTCCGAAGATTCGTCTTCAAATGGCGGCGGAGACCTCGGTTTTTTAAAAAAGAGTCAGCTGAATAAAGATTTTCTTGATGTAATATCCGGGATGAAGCCGGGCGATGTCAGCAAACCTTTCTGGACAGAGAATGGGCTTCATGTCATTAAGCTTGAAGCCATGACGGAGGTCAGGAGCAAGGAAGAGATGAGAGAAGAGGCACGGGGAATGCTGAACAACAGGATTTTTACGGCAAAATACAATGAATGGATAAAATCCCTCAGGGAGAGATCATTTATCGAGGTGCGGCTTTAAGCGAATTCTCCTTCAGTCCTTTTTTTTATTGCAAGCCATGCGACCGGTATGAGTTCAACGTCTTCCATTCCTCTTCTCTCCCGGTCAATA
>JAOUFP010000157.1 GCA_029858145.1 Nitrospirota bacterium
CGCGGAGGCTGTTTCGAAGATGAAGGCCGGCGCAATCAGCCCTGTCCTGTCGGTTGACAACGGGTTCGTCATCTTCAGACTCGAGGGCGAGCGCTTTCCCGAAGACCCGGAGGCACGGGAAAAGGCAAGCCAGACTGCGCTTCAGACAAAGAGAGTGAAAGAACTGGTGGAATACAACAAGCAGCTTTCTGACAAATACATAAAACTGAATAAAAAACTGGTGGATTCCCTTGATTTCGAGTCGAAGAAGCCGGGGTTCGAGAACCTTCTGAAAGACAAACGGGTGATCGCGGAGGTGAAGGGAGACAAGCCGGTTACCGTTGGCGACCTTGCCCAGGCGTTGAAGGAAAAGTTCTTTCATGATATCGATAACGCGATACGGTCCAAAAAACTGAACAAAAAAAAGATAGGGGTTCTCGAAGAAATACTCGGCAAGAGGATATTCAGGCTGGAGGCGCTGAATAAGGGCATCGACAAATCAGAGCGGTATCTGAACATGGTAAAGGAGTATGAGACCTCTCTTGTCTTCGGGGCTTTTCTCAAGAAAGTTGTGGTTCCGGAAATCAAGCTCAGCAAGGAAGATGTACTGTCTTATTATGAAAGTCACGCCGATGAATTCACCTACCCCGAGATGGTAAAGCTGGACGCGATAGTCTTTAAAGACATGAAAGGTGCCGAAGCCACCCTCGAAAAATTGCAGCGTGGAGACGACTTGAAATGGATAAAGGAAAATGCCGAAGGACAGGTCGGCAAGGATGAAAAGGGCCTTATGCACTTCGGAGGTGAAAACCTGATCGTAACGGAAATGCCCGATGATCTGCAGCAGACGTTGTCCGGTGTCAGGGCCGGGGATTACCGCATGTATGCGAGCCCGGAGAAGCATTATTATATCCTTGCGGTCCTGGACAAGACTCCTCCCGTGAAGCGTCCCTTTGAAGAGGTCGAACAGGACATAGCGAAAGCGGTCTTTGGAATAAAAGTGAATGAGGCGGTTGAAGACTGGGCCAGGAGGCTGAGGGAATCATCGGATGTAAAAGTCTTTATGACAAACCTCAATAAACCTTAATACAGCGGGGAGAGACTATGCGAGCATGTAAGATGAAACGTAACGCTATCCTTACCGGTATGATCGTTCTTATCTTCGGAGCCCTTTTTTATGACCTGCAGGACAGCGCTCTGGCGCAGCGGCAGTTTACCCGTAAGGAATGCACGGACTGTCATACAAAATTCGCCGAGAAATACCTGCCGATGAAGAATGTGCACACTATTGTGAAGGAGAAAAAGTGCGAGGAATGCCACCTCAGGCACGGGAGGGTCCCTGCACTGATTTTGAAAGAAGAAGGGAACAGGGTCTGCTACGCGTGCCACAGCCAGGAAAAGATAGGCCTGACCAGCGGAAAAGTGCATACCGCGCTGAAGAGAGGCAACTGCACCCGCTGCCATAACCCCCATGCTTCCCAGGCGGAGCACCTCCTGAATGCCGAGGGCAACGAGGTCTGTTACCAATGCCACAAGAAAGAAGATTACACAATGAAAGTAGTCCATAAAGTCCTTGAGCAGCAGGGATGCAGGGCATGCCACAAGGCCCACAGTTCAGAGCAGGACAATCTTCTCGTGAAAGCTCCCACAGCGCTCTGCGTGACCTGCCACGACAGTACCGGGTCCTCCTTTAAGAAGGCCCATGCAGACTATCCGGTCGAAAAAAGTCCCTGCACCGTCTGTCATAACCCCCATTCTTCGACCCAGGCCAAACTCCTGAAAACGAGTCTGCATAATCCTGTTGCTTCGGCGACCTGCTCCATCTGCCACAATCCGCCTGATTCGCAGAAACCGTTCGGGACTCTCCAGTCCGGTGCCGCGCTCTGCACAACCTGCCATGACTCAAAGACACTCAGCGGAGGCGGCGCAGTCGAACACGCCCCGTTCCAGGGCGGCATGTGCACCTCGTGCCACAACCCGCACACATCCGAGAACCAGAAACTTATGACTTACGACGCCAACAAACTCTGCTTCAGCTGTCATCCGGACAAGGAAACCGCTGTTTCAATCCAGCACGCCGCGGTGACCGCGGGAGCGGGATGCCTCTCCTGCCACCGTCCGCATGCCGCTGCAAACAAGGGCCTGCTCGCTGTAAAGGACGGAGAGTTATGCCTCACCTGCCACGCGGGCACACAGGAAGCCATGAAAGGCAAGAAAAACCATATGCCCTTTACCCAGGTGATGTGCAGTTCCTGTCACAATCCGCATGGGTCGAATTTCACCGGCATGCTGAAAGAAAGGACCGACAGGGTCTGCTACTCGTGCCATACGGATGCCGAAACGAAATTTATTAAGACCTATACCCATCAGCCTGTCAGCACCGCGCTGTGCACCGCATGCCACAGCCCTCATGGAGCGGATGAAGGGAAACTGCTGAAGGCCTCCGGCTCAGGTCTTTGCGCCACCTGCCATGGAGACCTCATGAAACCGGCTACCGGCGGCAAGAATCATATGCCGTTCAGGGAAGGAATGTGTCTTACCTGCCACAACGTCCATGGAAGCAACGTTGCCGGCATGCTCAACGACAATCAGGGCGTTCTCTGTTATGCATGCCACAGCGACATACAGCAGGGGCTGGAGAAGGCAGGCAGCACGCATGCCCCCGTAGCCACTGCGGAGTGTTCAAAGTGCCACAACCCGCACAAGTCGCTCCTGAACGGCCTCCTCCTGGCAAAGACTCCCGACATTTGCCAGTCGTGCCACAAAACTCTCAAAGAAAAGATGGAAAAGGAAAGAGTCCATTCGCCGGCTGCGCGGGACTGCCTCAGATGCCATAAACCTCATTCCTCGGCTGAGCAGGCCCTTATCCTGAAGCCTGTGCAGGAACTCTGCGGAGAGTGTCATGACGTCAAGGGGGGACCATTTGTCCAGTCCCATATCGGCATCGATGCGGCGGTGATGGACTGCAGGAGCTGCCATAATCCCCACGCTTCAAAGGACCCGAAGCTCTTCAAGGATTCCATCCATCCGCCCTTTGCGGCCAGATCGTGTGAGGAATGTCATGTGGTGGAAAAACGATGAAAGGAGAGAATATGAATCCGGGACATAAAATCATTCTCACTGTTTTTTTCTGCTTCCTGATGATTGTTGCCGCTGCCGCCCAGCCCGACAATAAATTCAAGCTGAAGTCCGGCGCAAAGGGAAAGCTGTGTCTGAACTGCCATACCGCCTTCCAGGACAAGATGAAAAGCACGTATCTTCACACACCGGTAAAAGGCGGGGAGTGTTCCGGTTGCCATAATCCGCACTCGTCTTCACACGGGAAACTCCTCGATGCGGACACGGACAAGATCTGTTTCAAGTGCCACGGGGCCCTGGTTGCCGGGAAGGCCCGGAGTATCCATAAGATCGCCGGTGAAGGCCAGTGCGTGCTCTGTCATGACCCCCATGGCTCGAACAACAAGAATAATCTGCTGACGGCGGGGAACGAACTCTGCTTCACCTGCCACAGTGAACTCGGCGAAAGGGTAAAGAAAGCTCAGTTCAAACACAGTCCTGTTGAAAGAGGCTGCATCAGCTGCCATAATCCCCACGCTTCCGAAAAATCCGATTTTCTCCTCGAAACAGGAATGCCGGATCTCTGTGTAAAGTGCCACAAAACAGACACTCCGTCGTTCAAAAGCAGACATATGAATTATCCTGTGGCAAATGCGCGGTGCACAACCTGCCATACTCCCCATGGCTCAAACAAATCCGGCTTATTGCACGAAAATGTGCATATGCCTGTTGCGAACAAGATGTGCAACCAGTGTCATGATGAACCCACTTCCCCGACTCCGTTCCGGACAAAGAGGGAGGGCTTCGAATTATGCCGCGGCTGCCACAATGAGATGGTAGGAGAAGCGTTCACTAAAAACCGTCTGCACTGGCCCCTGGTGAGCAGGGAAGGATGCTTGAGCTGCCATACCCCCCATGGTTCTCTCCAGAAGGGCCTTTTGAACCGGAAAGTCTCGGAGATCTGCGGAAAGTGCCATGCGGATACCATAGCGAGGCATGAAAAGGCCGCGGTCAAACACAATCCGGTCAAGGAGGGGAACTGCACCTATTGTCATTCGCCTCATGCGTCAGACAATTTCCTGCTCCTTAAACAGCCGGTTATCGAGCTCTGCGGAACCTGCCACGAATGGCAGAAGCACACAACGCATCCTATCGGTGAAAAGTATATCGACCCAAGGAACAAGAATCTCAACGTGCAGTGCCTGAGCTGCCACAGGTCCCACGGGACAGACTACAAAAACATGATCTATTTTGATCCTGTTTCGGTTATGTGCACACAATGCCATAAGGACTTTACGAGGTGAACTATGACTAAAATTCTTTTAACCGCGGTATTCGTACTCGCATTGGTATTGCCGGCGGCAAAAGCTCCTGCCGCTACGGCAAAGCTGCTGTATACCGCCACTGTCTATGCCGACGGCAAAAACGTGGGCATGAAAAAGCCTGAGGGAGTTGCCTGCGGCAATCTCCTGATCGTTGCCGACTCGGGCAACGGCCGCCTGCTTAAGTATACGGTAGCGGAGGGTGAACTGAAGGAAGGGACAGAGATCAAAATACCCGAAATGCCGCAACCGATAAATGTGCGTGTAACTGCGAAAGGAGAGATTCTCGCACTCGACGCAAAACAGCGGCGTATCGTGCGTCTCGGTCCTGAAGGTGAATTCAGGGGATATATCAGCCCCGAGGGCGTGCCGTCCCCTTCGTCTTTCATCCCGAGGAGTTTTACGACCGACAGTGACGACAACATCTATATTCTGGATATCTTTTCCTCTCGGGTGCTGACGGTCGATCCCGCGGGGAAATACCTTCGGCATACCGCTTTCCCCGAAGCCTATGGCTTCATATCTGACATCGCCGTTGACCAGAGAGGCACCATGTATCTTTTGGACAGTGTGAAATTGATGGTATATTCGGCGGTAAAGGATGCAAAAGGCTTTACCCCGCTCACAAAAGAAATGCGTGAAGAGATGTATTTTCCCAATGCGTTGACAGTAGACAGCAAGGGGGTCATTTACGTTGTGGACAAAAACGGCGGCAGTATTGTCACCATCGGTGCTGATGGTTCCTTTCAGGGACGCAATTTGAGCTTCGGATGGAAGGAAGGTCTTCTCCATTATCCTTCCAATATCTGCGTCAATGACAGGGACGAGGCCTTCATAGCCGATACGGACAATAACAGGGTCCAGATGTTCAAAGTGATACGATGAAGCAGACGGTCACATGACCAAGACGCTTTTCTCGTGTTGCAGGTGCAGAGAAAGAGTCGCCCGGAAAACGTAATCAACCGTCAGTCCTGAATCCTCCCCTGACCTCCTTTTTACAGAGGGAGATCAGGGGGATTTCAATAATCTCTGTCTTCCATCTTTTAACCCGTATTATTCAGAAATCTTTCTGTTGGTAATCAAACAACAAGGCAGAAGAAGGCATTGAGCAGGGGCATGGATGACTGAAAAGTATTTGGCAGCAACACCGCAAACATGCCGTAATCAATTCCTGATAAGAATAAAAAATATGCAGCGGGCGAATGAGAATTGCCTTGTGGCATATGGCGGTATCCTGTTGACATGAAAAGGCTTTGAAGGCGTTTGTGCCCCTGCCGATAAAAAGTTATCGTATTTTCCGGACTTACGAATCGCCCTGCACCCTGACTGCAATGGCGTCTTTTATCCTGCGCATGGTCTGGTCTTCCGGGGGAAGGGACTTGCCCTGTTGCGCGGCAACGCGCTGTTCCCGTTGGTAAGCAGTCTGAATATCCGCCAGTACCTCTTTGCTGAAGTTTTCAACCCGCTTCTCTATATCCGGGCCTGAAAAATACCGCTGCCCGAAGATGACTCTTGAGTTATTGTCAACGAAGATAACCGCGGCCCTTTCTTCACTCACCCCTGCCTTCACCGCGGAAATCTCGATCACAACCGTTTCCCCCCTGTCATTGAGAAGCGCGAGCGGGATCATTTGAAGCAGCACCGGGATCGTTGCGATGTAGTCCTTATGTTCTTTCCTTAAAAATCTTCCGGGAGCGAACTCCGGATAATTTCTGTCCAACTCCGCCAGAAGGGAAAGAAATTCAGGCTTATCATAGTAGCCGCCAAGAAACAGGGCATGCGCCCGGTCAGCGATAACGGCTGCTTTCATGCTGACTTCCCACTTTTTCTCCTGCTCCTGACGCTTCCTGCCGTCCTGAGCAGGAAGGAGATAAGGGAGAATGTTCTCCCGGTATTGCGCAAGGGCATTGACATTTGATCTCATGACATTCAACCCGACGGACTTTGGAGCAGAAAACTCGAGGTACAGATTATCATCGGTATTGATCACCCCGCCGCTGCTGAATGCCTTCATCGCGTCAGTCCCCATGATAAAATAGCTGAGAAAGTCGGCCGCAGATCCCATGTGCACCCGCTTGAGATCATCGGCGACCCCGGTCTCAGAGTCGAACTTTCTCTGCAGTTCCGCTTCATCTATGACAAGAGGAGAATTGCTTCCGATGATTTCGGCGTCATACTGGGTAAGCCAGGTCATGGTGTATTTGAAGTGCCGGGAGAAGGTCTTCACCACGGACTTGAGATCATCGACGCTCAGTTCATAAATGGGCAGCCACTGGCACATTATGCCGCCCGGCAAAAGGTGTTCCGATGCCAGCTTGAAATACTCCGAGGTATAGAGGTACCCTGAGCCCTGGGTCCACGGGTGTATGGGGTCGGCAGTGATAACGTCGAACTTCTTCTCGGTGGTCATCAGGAAATTCCGGCCGTCATTGAAGACAATGTCCAGCTTCGGATTGTCGAGGAC
>JAOUFP010000158.1 GCA_029858145.1 Nitrospirota bacterium
CGTACGATGACCGGGTCTTCAAGGCTTTCCGGCACCTTCCTCTTCTTTTCCTTATACCTGCCCTTCGCAGGGCCGTACTTTTCGACAAGGTCCTGCAGTTCGCACTCGCCTGCCTTGTCACAGTACGGGCAGTCCAGCGGGTGATTGATAAGGAGGAATTCGAGGATGCCTCTTCTCACGTCGGCGATCGCCTCTGTCTCTGTCCGTACGACCATACCGTCGGTGACCATCAAAGTGCAGGCAGTCTGGAGTCTCGGCATCTTCTCGACCTCCACCACGCAGAGCCTGCAGCCGCCGTATTTTTCGAGCTGCTCATGGTAGCAGAGGGTCGGTATCTTTATGCCGGCAGACCGCGCAGCCTCAAGGACCGTCGTCGCCTTGTCGAGTTTTATCTCTTTACCGTTTATCGTTACCGTTATCATCTTTACCCTTTGACCGCGCAGGCCTTTGTCCTGATATGCTCTTCAAATTCAGGCCTGAAATGTTTAATGAAGTTCTGCACGACCGATGCCGCACCGTCACCGAGCGGACAGAATGTTTTCCCCATGATATTGCCTGCTACCGAAAGCAGAAGGTCCACATCCCCCTCTTTGCCTTCACCGTTTTCTATCCTGCCGAGGATGCTCCTGAGCCATCCGGTCCCTTCGCGGCAGGGGGTACATTTCCCGCATGATTCGTGTTCGAAGAATTTCAGCGCCCGGTAGCAGACCTTTACGAGACAGACGCTCTCGTCCATGACAATCACGGCGCCTGAGCCGAGCATGCTCCCGTGCTTCGGCATATTCACAAAGTCCATAGGGCAGTCTATCTTGTCAGGGGGAAGCACCGGAGTCGATATCCCTCCGGGGATGACCGCCTTTAGATTCTTGCCGCCTTTGATCCCGCCGCAGTGGGAATAGATAATGTCGCGGAGGCTTGTCCCCATCGGCAGTTCGTAAACCCCCGGCTTTTCAATATGGCCGCTGATGCAATAGAGCTTAGGCCCGGGGCAGTCGGGAGTGCCGATCTTCGCGTAGGCCTCTCCCCCTATCTCGATAATATAGGGAAGGTTCGACAGGGTCTCGACATTATTGACCACCGTGGGTTTGGACCATACACCGACGTTGACCGGAAACGGGGGTTTGATCCGCGGCTGGCCCTTGTCTCCTTCGAGAGACTCTATCAGCGCGGTCTCCTCTCCGCATATGTAGGCACCGGCACCCTGGTGCACCGCGAGGTGGAACTTTATCCCCCTGCCCGCGATGTTGTCGCCGAGCATGTTGCTTTCATATGCCTGCGCGATCGCCCGGTTGAGTATATGTTTTGCCTCCGGGTATTCGCCCCTGAGGTAGATGAAGCCGTATTCCGCGCTCAGCGCATGGCCTGATATGACCATCCCTTCTATGAGAAGATGGGGGTTCTTTTCGAGTATCGGCCTGTCCTTGAACGTGCCGGGCTCCCCCTCGTCAGCATTGCAGAGGAGGTATTTCGGGAACTTCGGGTCTGCCGACGCAAAGGTCCATTTCATCGCGACCGGAAAACCGGCGCCTCCGCGGCCGCGCAGTCCCGCCTTCTTGACCTCATCGACAATCTCCTTCGGCTGCAACGCAAGGGCCTTCGTGAGGCTGCTGTAACCGCCTGTCTTCCTGTATTCGTTGATATCCGCGGAGTTGGGATTGTCTATATTTTTTAACAGTACTTTTTCCATAAATTATCCTATGTATATTTCTCCAGGATTTCTGCTATGTACTGCTCTGTAAGATTCTCGTAAAAATCATCGTTCACCAGCATCGCCGGAGCGGTGCCGCATGCGCCGATGCATTCCATGATCACCAGTGAAAACCTGCCGTCCGGGGTGATTCCTCCGGGCTCAAGACCGTATCTGCTCTTCAGGAAATCGGCGAGTTTTTCTGCCCCGAGTATCATGCAGGAGACGTTTGTGCAGAGCTGCACAATATGTCTTCCCATCGGCTTATGCTTGTACATGGCGTAAAAGGTGGCAACCCCTCTTACCGTTGCTCTGGGCACACCCAAGGCAACGGAGACCGCCTCGTAGGCCTC
This sequence comes from Nitrospirota bacterium, assembly GCA_029858145.1. Lineage (GTDB taxonomy): Bacteria > Nitrospirota > Thermodesulfovibrionia > Thermodesulfovibrionales > UBA6898 > JAOUFP01. The sequence continues at coordinate 2,041 of JAOUFP010000158.1, forward strand.
GGAACTCAGATGGCCGAATTCCCTTTGCGCGATGTAGATGGCAGGCAGGAGCGCTCCCCTCGCAGTGGGATACTTTGCCCTGATCTCTTCCAGTTCCTTTATCGCTGTTTCACTGAACATACCGTTGTCTTATCCTTTATCCTTAACCTGTTTTCTTACCTGTCACACTCACCGAGCACGATATCAATCGTCCCGATGTTCGCTATAACGTCTGCTATCAGCCCGCCCTCACAGAGCCTCGGGAGCACCGAAGCATGCACATAAGACGGTGCCCTGACCCGCATCCGGTAAGGCTTGCCGGTCCCGTCGCTCACAAAATAGAACCCGAGTTCTCCCTTCGGCACCTCCGTGCCCATATAGACTTCCCCTTCCTGGACGGTCGGGCCCTTTGTGATAAGTATGAACTGGTGAATAAGGTGCTCCATGTCCTTCAATACCAGGTCTTTCGGGGGAAGCGTAAACTTGGGGGCGTCCGCCATCACAGGGCCTGCGGGGAGCTGCTCAATGCACTGTTTGATGATCCTGTTTGCCTGCCGCATCTCGCCCATCCTGACAAGATACCGGTCGTAACAGTCGCCTTTCTTGCCTACCGGGATATCAAACTCTACTTTGTCGTATGCGTCATACGGGGCATACTTCCTGACGTCATAATCGACCCCGGAACCCCTCAGCATGCCGCCGGTCAGGCCCCAGTTAATAGCCTCTTCAGCGGAAATAACTCCTATGCCCACGGTCCTGTCCTTCCATACCCTGTTTTCGGTAACAAGGGTCTCGTAGTCGTCCATCTTGGAAGGGAAGTCCAGCACAAACTCGTACAGCCGGTCGAGAAACTCCTGGGAGATATCGTTTCGCACGCCGCCGACTCTCGGGTAGCTTACCGTGAGCCTCGCCCCGCAGAGCATCTCGAAGAGATCCATGATTACTTCTCTTTCCCTGAATGCATAGAGAAAGGGAGTGGTCGCCCCGATATCGAGCACATGCGTTCCGAGCCAGATGATATGGCTCGATATCCTTCCCATCTCCGCTACCATCGTCCTGATGAATTTAGCCCGTTCCGGGGCCTCGATACCGAAGAGCTTCTCAACCGCATTGACGTATCCCACGTTGTTGTTCATCGAAGATATATAGTCGAGCCGGTCGCTCAGGGGAAGCGCCGAAAAATATGTCCTGTTTTCTCCCAGCTTCTCGATGCCCCTGTGGAGGTATCCAACATAGGGCGTGCATTTCGTGACATTTTCGCCCTGAAGGTTCAGAACAAGCCTCAGAACACCGTGGGTCGCGGGGTGCTGCGGCCCCATGCTTATCGTCAGTTCTTTTGTCTCAAACGGTTTTTCTATGTCTTCCATATATCCTGTTTCTTGCCTTTTCTCAACTTCCTCATTCCCCGCCTTGTCAGGCAGGGGATTAAGGGGTGGTTAACCGTGCCACTCGTAGTCCCTGAACCGTTTTGACCGTTCAAGGACATCCTCGAACCCGCGCCATTCCTTTGCAGGCCCCTTGAGCGGGTAATCCTTTCTTAACGGATATCCCTCCCAGTCCTCGGGCATGAGTATTCTCCTGAGGTCGGGATGGCCGTTGAATTTAATGCCGTAGAGATCAAACACCTCTCGTTCATGCCAGTTCGCGCCAATCCATACAGGCGTGACCGAATCGAGCGAGGGATCGTCCGCGGACACCTCGGCCTTCAGGCGTATCGCGTGGCGGTGCTTAATCGAGTAGAGATGATAGACGACCTCGAACCTCTTCTCCTTCCTGCCAAGGTAGTCCACGCCGCAGACATCCACAAGGTAGTCAAAATAAAGATCGGGGTCGTCGTGAAGAAACCGTGAGATATCCCTGATCCTGTTTTTCCGCAGGGTAACGGACACCTGCCCCCTGAATTCCCTGACATCAAGGACCTCTTCAGGGAAAATCTCTTTTACCTTTTCTGTAATATTTACGGGTTCCATAATCTTAATGTGAAATCCCAAATTTGAAATTTGATATTCTTATCTCCACCTGCTCCACCTGAATTGCTCCCTGTGAATTTTTTCCTGAAGCTTTATGATTCCATCGAGAAGCGCCTCCGGCCTCGGAGGACAACCCGGTATATAGACATCCACAGGGACAAAGGAATCGCAGCCCTGCACAACACTGTATGTATTGAAGATGCCTCCGCTGCATGCGCAGCTTCCCATGGAGAGTACATAGCGGGGCTCCGGCATCTGGTCGTAGACCCTTCTTACGATCTCGGACATCTTCTTCGTCACCGTGCCGGCAACGATCATGAAATCCGCCTGCCGGGGAGATCCCCTGAAGATGATGCCCATCCTGTCCAAGTCATAGTGTGACGATCCCGTCGTCATCATTTCAATGGCGCATCAGGCAAGCCCGAAGGTCACTGGCCACAAGGACGAGCTTCTTCCCCAGTTTATCAGCTTGTCCATCGAGGTGATGATGATGTTGGGCGCCAGTATTTTGGTGCCTTCCTCGACTTCAACAAGCGAAAGGGATGAAGTGCTGGTGGTTATCAGTCCCATACAAATGCCTCCTTTCTCCACGCGTAGATATAGCCCACGAGAAGGATGATGATGAAAATGACCATCTCTATGAACGCATACAGTCCGATCTTGTCGAACACGATTGCCCAGGGATAAAGAAAGATCGCTTCAACGTCGAAGACGACGAAGAGCATCGCAATGATGTAGAACTTAACAGAGAAGCGGTAGCGGGGTTCCCCTACAGGCGGATTGCCTGATTCATAGGGCATAAGTTTTTCCGAGTAGGGTCTTTTCATCCTGAAGAGTTCGCCGATCAACAAGGCCCCTATTCCAAAGGCCGTGGCGACCATGAGGAAAATTAAGATCGGCAAATATTCTGATGGCATAAACGTTCCAGGCATGACGGTATAATTTTATAGCGAAATGGAACAAAGATGTCAAGCAAAAAAATTAAACCTGTAGTTTTAGCTTTTATCTTGCATAAATTTTTCAAATGGTTTAAATTTCTTTAACATGCTGGTTAAAAAATCTTTGCATTCATTGACAGGAAAACTGCTCCTCACCATCGGGACCCTGATGATCATCGGCAGTACGATCTTCTGGTATTTTCTCTTCAAACATCAGGAAAAGGAACTCCTCCAGAACTCTGTGAAGTATGGTTATTCCTTTGTCGACTATATCAAGAAAAGCACCCGTTACGGCATGCTCACCTTTCAGGAACTGGTGATCCAGCAGACCATTGAGGCGATTGGGTCGGCGGAAGGCGTTATGGATGTGCGCATCCTCGACAGCCAGGGAAAGGTCCGTTACTCATCGAACAAGGAAGATGTCGGAATCGTCTTTGCTGCAAACGCGCCGATCTGCCAGACCTGCCATGTTTCGGGGAAGCCGGTTAAAGACACGCCGAGCTGGTCTATCCACAAGGGCGCCAGGAACTTCAGGGTGCTCAATTTCGTGCAGCCCATCTACAATGAGACCGCCTGCTATACCTCTGCCTGCCACGCGCACTCGAAAGATCAGCGGGTGCTCGGCGTAATAGAGGCGAACCTCTCTCTCGAAATTCTTGACACGAGCATTAAAAAACAGGGCATTGCGATAACCGTTTACGTCCTCGCCTTCCTGTTCGTCATATCCGTTGTGCTCTGTCTGATACTCTGGAACCTTGTGTCCACACCGGTCAGCATGCTCGCGCAGGGCATGGAAAGGGTTGCCGGAGGCGACCTTGATTACACTATTAATCTGAACCGGAAAGACGAGATGGGGGAACTTGCGGAAGCGTTCAACTCAATGACGTCCGACCTGAAAAAAGCGAAAAACGAATTGATGGAATGGGGCAACACCCTCGAGAAAAAGGTGCAGGAAAAGACCGCGGCGATCCACCGGGCCCAGGCCCAGCTCATTCATTCTGAGAAACTCGCCTCTCTCGGGAGAATGGCTGCCGGCGTAGCGCATGAGATCAACAGCCCCCTGACAGGCATTGTGACATTCGGCCATCTCCTGCAGAAAAAATTCCCCCCCGGCTCCCAGGAGCGCGAGGATATAGACGTGATCATAGACCAGGCAAACAGGTGCTCCACGATAATCAAGGGCCTGCTCGGATTCGCGCGGGCTTCTGCAGCCGAAAAAGCGCTCACGAACATCAACGATGTCCTGCACAGCTCGCTGAATATCGTGCAGCACAAGGCTGACTTTTTCAACATAAAGGTGGTTACAGATCTTGAGCCTTCGCTCATGCGCGTCAGGGCCGACTCTTCACAGCTGCAGCAGGTTTTCCTGAACATGATCATGAACGCCGCCGATGCCATGGAAGGCAAGGGGACCCTGTCGATATCCACGCACAATATCTCGGAAAACGGCAGCGACTTTGCAGAGGTGGTGTTCAGCGATACCGGACCCGGCATTCCTCTGGAGAACGTCGAGAAGCTCTTTGAGCCCTTCTTTACGACAAAACCTGTCGGGAAAGGCACGGGACTGGGGCTTGCGGTAAGCCACGGCATAATACAGGAGCACGGCGGGAAGATCAATGTGAAGACCAAAATCAATGAAGGGAGCAGCTTCTTTATAAGGCTTCCTGCAGAGAGGGAGAACACATGAGCAAGGGCAAAATTCTTGTTGTCGATGATGAGGACATCGTAAGAACAAGCTGCAGCCGTACGCTCGTTCCTGAGGGATATGACGTAAGGCTTGCGAAGAACGGCGTTGAAGGGCTTCGGATGGCATCCGAAGAAAGATTCGACCTTGTTCTTACCGATCTGAAAATGCCTGACATGGACGGCATCGATGTGCTCAGAAACATCAAG
>JAOUFP010000159.1 GCA_029858145.1 Nitrospirota bacterium
TACTGCCTGTTTACGAATCTGACGTTTCGCTGGATTTTCGATTATCGCGATGAAGACATTCATTTCTGCACAGCTGACATAGGTTGGGTAACTGGACACAGCTATATTGTGTATGGTCCTCTGAGCAACGGAGCGACAAGCCTTATGTTTGAAGGAATTCCTACCTATCCGAATCCCGGCAGATTCTGGGAAATATGCGACAAGCACAGGGTAAATATATTCTACACAGCACCTACCGTCATTCGTGCGCTCATGAGAGAAGGTGAAGGGTGGGTTACCAAATTTGATCTGACATCTTTACGCTTGCTGGGCAGTGTCGGAGAACCCATTAATCCTGAGGCTTGGATGTGGTATCACACTCATGTAGGGAAGGGCAAGCTTCCTATCGTAGACACCTGGTGGCAGACAGAAACAGGCGGCATATTGATAACACCGTTGCCTGGTGCTATGACCTTGAAGCCCGGCTCGGCAAATCGCCCGTTCCCCGGGGTAGTGCCTTCCATACTGAAAGAAAATGGTGCGACTGCCAGCCCGGATGAAGGCGGCTATCTTGTTATTGACAAGCCATGGCCGGGCATGATCAGGGGAACTTACGGAGACCCGGAGAACAAACGCATAAAAGAAGTCTATTTCTCGAGATTTCCAGGGAAATATTTTACCGGAGACGGCGCCAGGTACGATGAAGATGGTGATTACTGGCTGATGGGCAGAATTGATGACGTTATCAATATTTCCGGCCACAGGCTAGGGACTGCCGAAGTCGAATCTGCACTTGTTAGCCATGAATCTGTTGCTGAGGCAGCAGTCGTTGGTTTCCCCCATGAAATAAAAGGTGAGGGCATATATGTTTATGTCACCCTGAAGGATGGTATTCAGCCGTCAGACGAACTGAAGAAAATCCTTATTGGCCATGTCAGGGCAGTTATAGGACCAATCGCAACACCCGATAAGCTTCAGTTCGCACCAGGGCTTCCAAAAACAAGAAGCGGTAAAATCATGAGGAGAATTCTTCGCAAGATTGCATGGGGACAGGTTGAAGAACTGGGAGATACTTCAACTCTTGCTGATCCGGCCGTTGTCGAGAATCTGGTAAAAGAAAGGCTGTAATATAAGTTGAAGCCCGATAATTTTTTCCTGCACAGACAAGAAGCTGTTCTCGTCATCGTAGACATACAGGAAAGGCTTGCTACCGCGATGGGGGAGAGACAGAAGGTCATTGCCAACTGTCTCCACCTCATCACTGCCGCAGGACTTCTCCGCATTCCGGTATTAATTACGGAGCAGTATCCGAAGGGTCTTGGTCCCACAGTCAGTGAAATTAAAGACGCTCTGGACTCATACCACCCGATAGAGAAGATTGCTTTCAACTGCTGCGGAGAGCAAAGATTTCTCGATGAACTGGCTTCTGTGGGAAAGCGTAAAGTTATCCTCACCGGCATGGAGACTCATGTATGCGTCCTGCAGACGTGCATAGGATTATTGACAGATGGGCATTCAGTGCATGTAGTTCGCGATGCGGTATGTTCAAGAAAAACAGAGGACTATGACACGGGGATTGAATACATGCGCAACGCAGGGGGTGTTATTACCTGTACAGAGACAGTTTTATTTCAACTTCTGGAAAAAGCGGGGACTGAAGAATTCAAGATACTATCTAAAAGAATCAAATAAATGGTGTACGTGTCAGGATTTGCTCAGACAACTTCAACTTTACGCGGGAGAGGAAATTTAAAAACTGAACCATCTCTTCTTGATTTTGAGATTTTTTAATATAATCGCAATATCCTTTAAAATCTTATGAAGCTCCCTATGCTCTCTTCTCAGCTCTGCAATGTGCTTTTCCTCCCCGGAGGCGGCGCTTTCCCTGATTGATTTCAAGCTTTCCTTTATTTCTATCATCTCAGTTTTCAGGGAAGTAACGGATCCCTGCTCTGTCCTCAATTCCCTGCTCTGCTTATCCTCTCTGAAAGCAGCGATCTGCCTGATTGAATTCAAACTTTCCTTTATTTCTATCATCTCAGTCTTCAGGGAAATGACGGTTCCTTTCAGGTCTGAAAGCATTGCATTCAATATTGAAACATCACCTGCAATTGTTTTCATTTTATCAGAGGAGTCGGAAGGTATTGTGCTATCCTCTTTGCTTTCCTTGAGAGGTTCTCTGTATGCTTTTTTCAGAGTTTCATATTCTTTTTTTATGTGTAACTCCGGTTCCGCTTTGGGTTCCTGTTCGGGTTCGGCCTTTTCGATTTCGACTACCTCGATGGCCTCTTCCAATTCATATTCCGGCTCTGCCTGCTCCACTTCCTCTTCGATGGCGATACCGGGAAGAGCTTCAATCCCTTCAGCTTCAGCTTTAGACTCATAAAGAGGAGATGCAAGTTCCGGCTTCCAGGCATCAACAGTCTCTTCCTCTATCTTCAGTTCCTCTTTCAGGGGAGCAGGCTGTATCTCGATCTTATGCTTTCTGGCTATATCCTTAAGAACCAGCCTGGTCACAAGCTGAAAGGTATCTTCCACGCCTTTACCATTAATTGCTTCTGCTTCGACAATATCGTAAGCGCTATTTTTATTCAAGTCATCGTTGAGTTCAGCGATGGTTAAAATGTTTTTCAGGTCTCTTTTGTTGAATTGCAGAACAACAGGAATTTCATCGGGATTTATATTGTTGGAAATGAGATTTTCTCTCATATTTTCAATGCTCTCGATATTTTGCTCCCGCATGTCCTGCTGGGAATCCGCAACAAAAACCACCGCGTCAGCTCCCTTGAGAACGACCTTTCTGGTTGCATTATATCTTACCTGCCCCGGGACGGTGTATAGCTGAAATCGTATGGAGAAATCCTTTATTTTTCCTAATTCGACAGGAAGAAAATCAAAGAAAAGAGTCCTGTCCGATTCTGTAGCAAGAGAAAGCAATTTTCCCTTATTCGCCGGATTCAGAGCTGAATGAAGATGCTGGATATTCGTTGTTTTGCCGCTTAATCCGGGGCCATAGTAAACAATTTTGAGAGTTATCTCTTTTGTAGCGTAGTTAAACAGAGCCATCGTTATACTATAGCATAAACCCCGTTTCTTGTTTGATATTTGACCCTGTACATGGCTTCATCTGCAAGCCGCAAGAGTTCTTCCTTGGAATTCGCGCTTTCCGGATAAGAGGCTACGCCGAAACTGGCGGTCAGCTTGAGTGAATAGCCATCTTTTTTGAGGAATGCGTTCTGCTCTACTGATTTCCTGATTCTCTCCGCTATTTGAATGGCATGGTTGGGAGGAGTCTGAGGCAACACTATGACAAATTCATCTCCCCCGTATCTGGCAACAATATCGACAGTCCTGAGGCTCTTTATGAGAAGCTGTCCCATTTCAACCAATAGCTTGCTCCCGACAAGATGACCATAGTTATCGTTTATCGCCTTAAAATGATCGACGTCCATAAATATTAAAGCCAGTGAAGTGCGATGTCTGTTTGCCCTTGTTATTTCAATTTCCAGCGTCCTGTTCAGATATCTTGTATTAAATAATTTAGTCAGATCATCGGTTATGGAAAGTTCTTCCATTTTCTGATATATGAATGACCTCTCGATGGCGATTGCTGCATGGTCTACGATTCTGAGTATGAGATTAAGGTCATCCTTGGTAAAAGGCTCGTTCGTAGTCTTATTTACTATTTCGAGAACTCCAAGAATATTGCCCTTACTCTTTATCGGGACACAAATGATTGATTTTGTCTTGAGGGTGAATTGCTTGTCTATCTTCGAAGAGAAGCGGGGGTCGGCAGAGACATCCGGAACCACAACCGGGACAAGTTCCTGTGCTACCCAGCCGGCGATTCCTTCACCAATCTTCAGCCTGATCTTTTTGATCTTTTTCTTGTCCACTTTTTTACTACTGGTCTTTTCAAAAACCAAATCTCCTGTTTCCTGGTCGATAAGGAGAAAAGACCATGCTTCAGCATTTATGATTTTTTTGGCTTTTTCCATTATGGTAGAGAGAATGTCATTTAAGTCGAGCGTGGAAGTCAAAGTCCTGCTTACTTCTTCAAAAAAATCAAGTTCCTTCTTCAGGTTTACAAGATCATTCCTTAATGTCCTGTTTCCAGCCATGAATTCTTTCTCCTGCAACGCCTTCCTGACAAGAAATTCGAGTTCTCTTGAAGAAGGGTTGACGGCAGGAAAGGTCAGGGGATTCTTTGTCCAAACAGAAAAACCTCTGAAGGTCCGCTCATCTGAAAAAACGATTTTAGGTATGTCCCTGAATGTATCCAAAAATACTTTAAAGGAAGGTTCTTTTGCCTGGTCTTTATCAACGAAGATCAAGTCAGGTTTGTTCTCCGGCCTGAAGGTAATGTTATTTATCGTCTTGAACCTGTCAATAACATCACCCTTTGATTCGAAGCTCTCCAGATGTTCTTTTTTCAGGAAATCAGGACCGATAAAGAAAATTCTACCCATTCACACCACAGCATTTTTTATATTTTTTCCCGCTGCCGCAAGGACAGGGATCATTACGGCCTACCTTTTTCTCTCTCGTTACCGGCTGAGCAGATGCTGCACTTTCACCTCGATTATAACTCACATTCGTCCTTCTTACGCGAGTTATTTCGGCTTCCTGGCTGCTCTGGACCTGGATTTTGAAAAGCCTCGTAATAATTTCAGACGATATCCTGCCGGACATTTCAGCAAACATATCAAAAGCCTCTTTTTTATACTCCACGAGAGGGTCTCTCTGTCCATATCCCCTCAATCCGATTCCCTCTTTCAGATGATCCATCGCAAGAAGGTGATCTTTCCACTGAGAATCGACAACCTGAAGAACCATCATCCTCTCCAGATAACGCATCATCTCACTTCCTACTTCAGTCTCCTTCTTCTCATATGTCTTTTTGACCTCTGAAAAAACCGTATCTTTAAACAACTCAAAATTGTCGGGCATCTCATCTACTGACAGCGAAAAAGCGCCGTAAAGAGAATCCTTAAGCCCCTTTATATCCGCTTCTTCGCTGCCATTATCCCCAGGGCAATGAACAGCGATAATCTCTTCAACGAGGTCTTCTATCATAAGTATAATTTTATCTTTAACGTTCTTACTTTGCAGGATTTCTTTTCTGTAGGCATATATCTCCTGCCTCTGCTTATTCATAACATCGTCATACTCGAGAAGATGTTTCCTGATGTCAAAGTTCTGGGACTCAACCCTTTTCTGTGCATTCTCAATCGCACGGGAAACCATTTTGTTCTCTATAGGGATATCATCGTCCATGCCAAGCTTACCCATCAATCCGGAGATGCGGTCAGACCCGAAAATCCTCATCAAATCATCTTCCAGCGAGAGATAAAACCGTGAAGCCCCCGGATCTCCCTGCCTTCCGGCACGTCCCCTGAGCTGGTTGTCAATTCTTCGGGACTCATGCCTTTCAGTGCCCATGATATGAAGTCCGCCGGCATCTAATACTTTTAATCTGTCAGCTTCACATCGCTTTTCAGCTTCGTTGAGGGCATTGGCAAAATCGTCTTCTGTGTATTCCGGCTTATTCGCCAAAATTTCCTTTGCGATAGCTGAGGGATTCCCCCCCAGTATGATGTCAGTTCCCCTGCCGGCCATGTTCGTTGCTATAGTAACAGCATGGCTTCTTCCTGCCTGGACGATGATTTCAGCTTCCTTTTCATGATATTTCGCGTTCAAAACAGAGTGCCTGATACCCCTCTTTTTTAGCATGCTGCTGAGCGTCTCGGATTTCTCGATCGAGATTGTTCCCACAAGGACAGGACGGCCAAGCTTGTTATTCTCTTCAATTTCGCGTATGACGGCATTAAACTTGCCTTTCTCTGTCTTGTATATCATGTCAGGGAAGTCGTTTCGTATCATCGGTTTATTGGTAGGGATAACCAAAACGTCAAGATTATATATTTTGGCAAATTCCTCTGCCTCTGTTTCCGCTGTCCCGGTCATGCCGGCAAGTTTATTGTACATTCTGAAATAATTCTGAAACGTTATTGTTGCGAGCGTCTGATTTTCACTGGCTATTTTAACTCCCTCTTTCGCCTCAACAGCCTGATGGAGGCCGTCAGACCAGCGTCTCCCGGGCATAAGCCTTCCGGTGAATTCATCCACAATGATAACTTCTCCCTCACTCACAACATAATCCACGTCTCTCTTGAACAGCGTATGGGCTTTCAGTCCCTGCAATATATGATGAACAAGTTCGATATTGCCAGGATCATAGAGGTTTCCTGCACCAAGCAGTTTTTCGGCCTTGATATTTCCCTCTTCCGTCAAAATAACCGTGCGAGCCTTTTCGTCGATTGTGTAATCAATTTCTTTCTGAAGCCTGGGGATAATCTTGTCGATTTTATAATATTTGTCAGTTGATTCTTCGGAAGGTCCTGATATGATCAGCGGCGTACGCGCCTCGTCTATAAGTATGCTGTCAACCTCATCGACAATCGCATAGTTTAACTCTCGCTGAACGAACTGCGAGATATCATATTTCATATTGTCCCTGAGATAATCGAAGCCAAACTCATTGTTGGTTCCATAGGTAATATCGCTGTTGTATGACACCTGCCTTTGTTCATCTGTAAGACCATGCACAATCACGCCGACACTGAGGCCGAGAAAGTTATAGACTCTGCCCATCCACTGGGAATCTCTCTTTGCGAGATAATCGTTCACGGTAATTACGTGAACGCCTTTCCCTTCAAGGCCATTCAAATAAACGGGAAGGGTAGCGACAAGCGTTTTTCCTTCACCGGTCTTCATCTCCGCTATTTTCCCCTCATGCAGGATAATCCCCCCGAGCAGTTGCACATCAA
>JAOUFP010000160.1 GCA_029858145.1 Nitrospirota bacterium
CTCTCCGGCAAAAGCAACCGCCAGATGTGATACGCCTTCAGAGATAAGTTTCCGCGAAATCTCAACAGCGCCATGTCCGTATGCGTCTGCCTTAACGACCGCAATCACAACCCTGTCACTGGTAATCTGACGGACAATGTCAAGATTATGCTGAAGAGCCGAGAGGTCTATTACAGATACAGGCCCTCTATTCACCCTTGGCTTTTTCTTCCCCTGCTTTTTCTTCTTCCGCTTTCTTTTTCGGGGTCACATCAATTTCGTCCGGTTCCGAGGTAGATTTTTTGAAGTTTTTTATGGCAAGTCCTACCCCCTTTCCTATTTCCGGCAATCTCGAAGCACCGAAAAGGACGATAATGATAATAAGGATAATAATAAGCTCCGGCATTCCTAATCCAAACATTTTAACCTCCTGTAATCTGCCTTAAGTCTTCCCATGTATTGATATTGGTGAAAGACTTTCCCTCCGGATCGACCTTCAGCACCTCCTGCTCATCTATATAATATACATCAACAGCATTCAGCAAATCCTTCATCGCCCTGCTTTTGAAGAACATTCCCTCTTCTATCACGTCTTTGATGGTATTCGAATAAATCCCCAGCAGCGGCTGAGGTCTGCCGTCAAAAACAGGCACGACGGCATCCTGTCCACGATAGCTCTTCCTGATAAGACTTACGATACCATCAGAGATAAAGGGCATGTCACAGGCAGCAACAAATATCTCCGGAACCCCTGTGCACGAAAGTACCGAAAAAATGCCTGTCAGCGGGCCGCGCGCATTTATGATGTCCCCTACCATGGGAAGCCCGAGATAAAAAAATTTCTCCGGACTGTTTGTGCTAATCCATACTTTATTAAAGTTTTTTCTTAATATTCCTGAAATAATCTCTATGATTTTCTTTCCGTGCACTTCCGCAAGACCCTTGTGAAACAAGAACCTCCTGTTTTCCCCCCCTGCCAAAATCATCGCATCCATAGTCAAATTATTAAATAGTTTATTAAAAACGTGCCTTCAATACAAGTTAAAAGTATTTATCCAGAAGGATTTTTCCTTGCTCATTCATACTCTTTTCTGGTATAAAATAACTATGATAACGTTGATGATTACCTGCCCTGTAGGTGATATGTGGAAAAATTGATCCGGCAAATTAGATCTTTCGGGAGTCTGCTTAAGGTATTGGTGTGCATGTTGCCCAGGTGGCAAAAGCCTGAAGATACCTTTATGACACCCACCTATAATTCAGGCGGATCTGATTCTCCACATACACGGCAGGGCGGGGTCACAATTACCGTTATGCTGGCAGCTATGGTTTTAAAGCTTTTGGGAAAAACAAATAAAGAATTGAATAGAGAAAACAAAAGGCACCTGCCTCTTTTACGGGGTGTTTCGATAAATAAAAAAATAAACTTTTTTTCTGTTGTTCCCGTTTTCTCGACACCAAAAGTCCTCTCCAAACCATAGTCCGGCCCAGGACTATAAAAATTGAATGTAAAAACAGAACAGAACACAAGAACATCACTTGCCCTGCAAAGAGATAGAGTAAGCTGCCTCAATTCTGACGCATCGCTCAATCCGCATGTCTTTAAAGCTTTCGTTCCGGATTTATTCAGGGATAAATCTGCGTTTTCGCGTGTTCTTTCTCCGTTATCAGTTGAAAGAGAGATGAAATCACGGCTGCAAGAAAGGAGGAGCAATTCAGATGATTAATATTGTTTATCTTCTCACCGCCATTGTCACTGGAGTCGCTGTAGGCCTGCTTATGAGTTTGCTTTACAAAAATACCTTAAAAGCTCAGAAAAAATCTATTGAACAGGAAAAAAACAAACTGCTCGACGTTGCTCACAAGGAAGCAGAGTCTCTGAGGAAAGAGGCGACTATCGAAGCCAAAGATATCGTCTATCAGGCCAAAACAGAAGCAGAAAAGGAATTAAGGGAAAAACGTTCCGAACTGAACCATCTTGAAAAAAGACTTCGCCAGAAGGAAGAGTCTATAGAGAGAAAATTTGATCAGATAGACAAGCGCGAACATGAATTGGGAAAAAAGGAGAAAGACTTCAGTTCAAGAGAAAGAGCGTTGCAGGAAAAAGAAAACAAATATAACGCCTTGATTAATGAACAGACCCAGATTCTCGAAAGAATTTCGGGAATAAGCACGGAAGAGGCAAAACAGGAGATCCTTCGGCGGACAGAGGAGAATGCCAGATTTGATGTAGCAAAGCTGGTAAAGAGGATTGAAGACGAAGCAAAGGAAAATTCTGAAAAGAAGGCCAAGGAAATTATTGGATCGTCGATACAGCGTTACGCGAGTGATTATGTCGCAGACGCAACAGTATCTGCGGTCAGCCTCCCCAGCGATGACATGAAAGGCAGGATAATAGGAAGGGAAGGCAGGAACATTCGCGCCCTCGAGGCTGCCACAGGCGTTGACCTGATCGTCGATGACACCCCTGAAATGGTAACGCTTTCCGCGTTTGATCCGGTCAGAAGAGAAATCGCCCGACTTTCACTCGAGCGGCTCATCGCGGATGGGAGAATTCACCCTACAAGAATAGAAGAAATTGTTGAAAAGGTAAAAAAGGAAGTTGACGCGAATATACGGGAAGAAGGCGAAAAGGCAATTTTTGACCTCGGCCTTTCGGGCATACACCCTGAACTCATTAAGACACTAGGCAGGTTGAAGTACAGGACATCTTATGGACAGAACGTGCTCCAGCACTCCAGGGAAGTGGCTTATTTTGCAGGGATGATGGCCGGAGAACTGGGAGTCGACACAAAACTTGCCAAAAGGGCAGGGCTTCTTCATGACCTTGGCAAGGCGATTGACCACGAGATAGAGGGTTCGCATCAGGAAATAGGCGCCAACCTGGCAAAAAAACACGGAGAAAACTACAAGGTAGTAAACGCAATTTTGGTGCATCATGGGGAAGGTGATCCTATTACCGTTGAAGCCGCACTTGTTGCGGCATCGGATGCGCTTTCAGCAGCGAGGCCTGGGGTAAGACGGGAGAGCATCGAGCACTATCTCAAACGTCTCGAGGCGCTCGAGCAGATGGCCCTTTCCTTCAGCGGTGTTGAAAAGTGTTATGCTATTCAGGCAGGCAGAGAGATAAGAATCATCGTAAAACCGGAAGATGTGAATGATGAGATGTCCTCCCTCATTGCCCGTGATCTCTCGAAAAAAATTGAATCTGAAATGGCTTATCCGGGCCAGATTAAAGTGACCGTCATCAGGGAATCCAGATATGTCGAATATGCGAAGTGAACCAAAAAACAAAGGTAAACGGCCGAACAGCCGTTTACCTTTGTCGAACCCAACGAAAGAATACTCCCGTGAAACTGCTATTTATCGGTGATATTGTAGGAAAGGTCGGCAGAAATGCCATAAAGGCGCTGTTGCCGAATCTGGTCGACAAGTATAAGTTAGACCTTGTGATCGCAAACGGTGAAAACATTGCCGGGGGATTCGGCCTTACTGAATCCCTTGTCCAGGAACTCTTCAAAATGGGTGTCCACGTTATTACAACGGGCAATCATGTTTGGGACAAAAAGGAGTTCATTAATTACATTTCCAAGGACAACAGGATTTTAAGGCCGCTCAACTACCCCCCCGGTGTACCGGGATACGGCAGCGTAATATATACCCTGCCGGACGGAACAAAAGCCGGGGTCATAAATCTTTCGGGCAGGGTATTCATGCCCAGTATGGATTGCCCCTTCAGGGCCGTCTCTTCCGAGATAGAGTATTTAAAGAACGAGACTGCTATCATCATAATAGACCTGCATGCCGAGGCGACCTCTGAAAAGGTTGCCTTCGGCTACTTTGTAGACGGCAGGGCAAGCGCTGTGATCGGGACTCACACACATGTGCAGACAGCAGATGAAAAGATCCTTCCGCAGGGAACCGCCTATATCACCGATGTAGGCATGACCGGTCCTGTCAACTCGGTTATCGGCATCGAAGTCGATCAGATCATACAGCGTTTTCTTTCAAGTATGCCTGACCGGTTCATAACAGCGGGGGGTGAGGGTATTCTGTCGGCTGTTGTTATAGAAATCAATAATTCAGGAAAGGCGACTGCAATACAGCGCCTCCAGGTCAGCTATCCGTAAGGTCCTGTTCACTGACCTCAGACCCGATATCCTTCCCGGCATCTTCAATTATGGTGGAAATAACCTTCAGCGCCTCATGCGCTGATTCCTGTTCCACCTTCTGAATGGCAAAACCGGCGTGCACGAGGACATAATCACCAATCCCTACGTCCTCAGGCATAAGCATAAGGTTGATTTCACGTCTGGCGCCGTAAACGTCCACCGTTGCCCTGAAATTATCGATCTCTACTATTTTTGATGGTATCGCCAGACACATGCTTTATTATACCTCAAACATTTTTCCAGATGCTTTCCTTGCCAAAAGCGCGCTCTTCAAGCGGTTCCGGGGGGCACCCGATCCTATTCAGTTCATCTACTACAACCCCGAGCAGTTTTTCGAAGCTCCCCTTCACTTCTTCCGTCATCTCGAGACCTAACTCAACACGGTTCGGCTCTATTCCGAAAAGGACCATCTGTTTCGGCAGCTCTCCCGTCAGAGACGCAGCTGCGAGGAGATCCGAAAGACCAAGTTGGTGCGGAGATATTCGTGTCATGAACCTGGCAGGAACATCCTCTCCCTCAACCTTCACGACCGTCCCCGGAGGAAAATCGCTTTTAATCGCATCTACGATGATGAGATAATCCCTGTTCGAAATATACGAGAGGAGTTCGATCCCGGAAGTGCCGCCGTCAAGCAGCTCGACACTTTCCGGAAACCGAAATCTCCTCTCCAGTTCATTGATCACCCTGATCCCCACACTGTCATCGGTCATGAGGACATTTCCGATTCCGAGCACAAGAACGTTCACAGGATCCTCATATAATGAGAAGCAATCCGGCGCATAATCACTAAACCGCCTTTACCCTGACGATATCTTTCCGCGTCCTGTCATGCATGTGGATCGCACAGGCAAGGCAGGGATCGAATGAATGGACTGTCCTCAGGACTTCCAGCGGTTTCTCCGGATCAGCCACAGGATTCCCGATAAGGGCAGCCTCATACGGACCCAGCGCATCCTGGCTGTTTCTCGGACCGGCATTCCAAGTCGAAGGCACCACCGCCTGATAGTTCTTTATCTTGCCGTCATTGATCACAATCCAGTGGGAAAGTATGCCTCTCGGCGCCTCATGGAATCCAAAGCCCCTCTGCTCTCCCTTTGGAAAGACAGGCTGGTTGAATGTCGTAACATCACCCTTCCCTATATTGTCTATAAGGGCCTGCCATTGTGACTTCAAGGTATCATAGAGCACCGCGCAGCGAACAGAGCGCGCGCCGATTCGTCCGATGGTTGAATGCAGGGCCCCCACCCCTACCTTCGAGCCGACAAGGGCGCTTATGGTATCAAGGACCTTGTGTGTATACTTCTTTGTCGGCTCATGGCCTGCGGCGTACATGCAGAGGACATTGGCAAGCGGACCAACCTGCGCGGGCTGGCCCTTAAAGGTCGGCGATTTTACCCACGAATACTTTCCGTTGTCCTGGAAATCCGTATACTTCGGCACGGTATCTTCTTCCCATGGATGGCGGTCCCAGTTTCCGTCGTACCAGGAGTGCTTGATGCTCTCCTTTACATTGTCCCTGAAGAAGGGGTCTGTGTAGCTCTTGATAGGCGTAAATTTGCTCACATCCCCACCCGGAATATACCCGCCCGGAAGAGCGAATACAGTCCCTTTTGTATCCATAGGCATATCAGGGGCGGAAAGGTAGTTCATAACCCCGGAGCCATGCTTTGTCCAGTCAGCATAAAAGGCGGCAACTGCGGCGGTATCGACGAGAAGCACATTCTCCACAAAATCTCCGACCTTGTCGATGAGCGTTTTAATATAATAGAGCCTTTCCATGTTCAGCGTGGACTGGCTGTCAGGATTAATCGCGTTGGCAACCCCGCCCACAGCCACGTTCTGGATATGAGGGGTCTTGGACCCGAGGATGCTGACCACCTTGTTTATTTCTCTCTGATACTCAAGTGCCTGCAGGTAATGGTGCGCCGCAAGCATATTGACCTCGGGAGCAAGCTTCATTGCCGGATGTCCCCAGTATCCGCTGCCATATACACCCAGCTGACCTGAGCTGACAAAGGTCTTCAGTTTATCCTGGGAGGCCTTC
This sequence comes from Nitrospirota bacterium, assembly GCA_029858145.1. Taxonomy (GTDB): domain Bacteria; phylum Nitrospirota; class Thermodesulfovibrionia; order Thermodesulfovibrionales; family UBA6898; genus JAOUFP01. The sequence continues at coordinate 6,196 of JAOUFP010000160.1, forward strand.
ACCGCATCATAGCTGTTCCCTGTCCACGAGGAGAGTTTCTGTCCGAGATTCGCGGTAGCCCGCGCATCCGCCTTGAGCGCGGACACAATATCAACCCAGTCAAGGGCCGCGAGATGATAAAAATGAACGATATGGTCATGGGTAGCATGCGCCCCCATCATCAGATTTCTTATATACTGGGCGTTCAGGGGAATCTCCATGCCGAGCGCATTTTCGACCGTACGCACTGAAGCCAGTGCGTGAACTGTCGTTCAAACGCCGCAGAAGCGCTGCGTGAATATCCAGGCGTCACGGGGATCCCGCCCTTTCAGAATAGTTTCAATCCCCCTCCACATCTGTCCCGATGACCAAGCATTCGTAACCTTGCCGTTGTCGACCTCGCAGTCTATTCGCAGATGTCCTTCTATTCTCGTTACAGGATCTACTACAATTCTTTTTGCCATACGTATCTCCTTTGGAATATATTCATAATCCTCCCCGGAACAATTCCAGGCAAATCCCTGCAAGCGTCAACTTATCTTTCATATACCATAAATACGCATCAGTGCTGTTCTTCAGGGAACAGAGTCAGAGATTTTG
>JAOUFP010000162.1 GCA_029858145.1 Nitrospirota bacterium
AGCAACAACATCGACCCCAACGCCCGCCACTGCATGGCGAGCGCGGTGGCGGCCTTTATGCAGACCTTCGGCATTGATGAGCCGGCGGGCAACTATGACGATATGCATTTTTCTGACACCATAATGGTCTGGGGCGCGAACATGGCAGAGATGCATCCTGTTTTATGGTCGAAGATCACGGACAGAAAGCTGAGCAATACCGAGCGGGTGAAGGTGGTGAATATCTCTACCTTTGCGAACCGGTGCTCAAACCTCGCTGATCTCGAGATAATCATAAAACCGAACACGGATCTGGCGATTCTGAACTATATCGCCCGTGAGATCGTGTACAGCCGGCCTGAGGCGATTGACCGGGATTTTGTGGACAAAAACTGTATTTTCGCGACCGGCTTTGTCGATATCGGATACGGGCTCAGGTCCGAAATAACTCATCCGAAATACATCAAAAGCGAACTCGATACCGCAAGCAAAGAGGCCTACAAGATCCTCACAAAAGAAGAGGCTGTTGCCATGGGGGCATTGGGATTCAAGCCCGGCGACAAAATGGAGATGAAGAATGCAGCCAAGGCAGGCGCGCACTGGGCTATCAGCTTTGAAGATTATAAGAAGGGACTTGAGCCGTACACCCTTGATTTCGTTGCCGAGCTTGCGAAGGGCGATGTTGACGAGTCTCTGGAAGAGTTCAAAAAGAAACTGGTCAGGCTGGTCGACCTTTATACTGAAAAGGACCGGAAGGTCGTGAGTTTCTGGACAATGGGCTTTAACCAGCATGTCCGCGGGACCTGGGTGAACGAGCAGGTCTACGCGGTGCATCTTCTGCTCGGGAAACAGTCGCAGCCCGGAAACGGCGCGTTCAGCCTTACCGGCCAGCCGAGCGCCTGCGGCACTGCCAGGGAGGTCGGCACGTTTGCGCACAGGCTTCCGGCCGATATGGTTGTGGATAATCCCAAGCACAGGGAAATGACAGAGAAGCTGTGGAAGCTGCCGGAAGGCACGCTGAACCCTGTTGCAGGATCTCATTACACGAAGATCATGAGGGACCTCGAAGACGGGAAGATCAAATGGGTCTGGGTCCAGGTGAACAACCCGTGGCAGAATACCGCGAACGCGAGCCACTGGATAACCGCTGCGAGGGAGATGGACAACTTCATCGTGGTGTCCGAGGCATATCCGGGAATCAGCGCGAAGGTGGCAGACCTGATCCTTCCTGCCGCCATGATATTCGAAAAATGGGGGTCGTACGGGAACGCCGAAAGAAGGACCCAGCACTGGAGGCAGCAGGTGACGCCGCTCGGCCTGTCCATGTCAGACACCTGGCAGATTGTTGAGTTTTCGAAGAGGTTTAAGCTGTCCGAGGTATGGAAAGAGCAGAAGATCAGCGATAAGGTTACCCTGCCGGATGTTCTTGGGGGGGCAAAAGGAATGGGGTATAAGGAGACCGATACCCTCTTTGATGTCCTGTTCGCGAACAAGGACGCGAAGGCATATAAATGGCCAGATCCGATAGGCAAGGGGTTCCTGAACTCGGAGGCAGCGGGCGACAGGAGGAACGTTGAAGGGTTTAAGGGTTATGGCTTTTTCCTCCAGAAATATCTATGGGAGGAATACAGGAAATTCGGGATGGGACATGCGCATGACCTTGCGGATTTCGACGCCTATCACAGAGTCAGGGGGTTAAAATGGCCGGTCGTCAACGGGAAAGAGACCTCCTGGCGGTTCAATGCTGAATATGATCCGTACGCCAGGGAAGCGAACCATGGGAAGTTCGCCTTCTACGGTCCTGCCGGCAAGGAGATCCCCCAAGGCGACCTCTTTGGACCGAAGGGCGACGAGAAGGTCAAATTGCCGAATAAGGCAAAGATATTTCTCAGACATTACATAGACCCCGCAGAGATTCCCGATACCGGATATCCTCTCTGGCTCTGCACCGGCAGGGTGCTCGAGCACTGGCACAGCGGGACCATGACCATGCGCGTCCCTGAGCTCTACCGGGCGGTTCCAGAGGCCCTCTGTTTTATGCACGCAAAGGATGCAGGGAAATATGGCGTCAAAGAGGGGGAGCTTGTATGGATCGAATCGCGCAGGGGAAAGGTGAAGGCGAGGGTAGAGACGAGGGGAAGAAATACCCCTCCGCAGGGGCTGATATTCGTCCCCTGGTTTGATGAAAAGGTGTTTATCAACAAGGTCACCCTTGACGCGACCTGTCCCATTTCCAAGGAAACGGACTTCAAGAAATGTGCGGTAAAGGTATACAAGGCCTGAACAGAGTTCATTTGTAATGGGCGCAGATATGGGCAGCGACAGGAAAGAGGAGAAAATGCCTGAAAGAAGAAAGTTCCTCACGAGCATCCTGAGAGGTCTCGGGGCCGCGACCGTCGGAGGTCTTGCCTGGACAGGCTTTATGGACGGCAAGAAGGCATACCCTCTTGTCCTGAGACCGCCCGGGGCCATTCCCGAGGAGGACTTTCTCGCGAAGTGCACAAAATGCGGCATCTGTGCCGAGGCATGCCCTTATGACGCGCTGATCATATCAGCCCCCGGCGACGAACGGCCGCCGGGAACCCCTTATTTCATAGCGCGCGAAAAGCCCTGCCGCATGTGCAGGGACATCCCCTGCGCAGTTGCCTGTCCTACCGGCGCGCTTGACCGTTCTCTGGTGAGTGAGAGGGGCGAAAAGGGCGGGATGAAACTGAACATCGACCTTTCAAAGATGGGGCTTGCGGTGATCGACAGGGAGACCTGCATCGCCTATTGGGGGATACAGTGCGACGCGTGCTACCGGGCATGCCCCCTGATCGACAAGGCTGTCACCGTCGAATATATCAGGAACGAAAGGACCGGAAAACACGCGCTCCTTGCGCCGGCAATTCACAGCGATCACTGCACGGGGTGCGGCATCTGCGAGCACGTGTGTGTGACAAAAAAGGCATCGGTCTTTGTCCTTCCGCGGGCGGTCGCGATGGGAGAATCCAGCGCGCGGTACATAAAGGGCTGGGAAAAAGAGGATGAGCAGCGCATCGTCGACCTTCCCGAGGAGACGCAAACCATTACTCCGCGGAGTGAAAAAGACCCGCTGGATTATCTCAACAAAGAGGAATTCTGACCCATGGGCATGATCAGAAAACACCGGTACCTGATCTCCAGAAGGACCTCCCAGATATCGATTATGCTCCTTTTTATCGCGGGCAATGTCCTCGGGTGGAAGGTGCTGGCGGGGAATCTCAGTACGTCAAAAGTTCTGGGTGCGGTGCATCTTGCCGATCCCTTTGCCGTGATCCAGATATTCGCGACCGGCAACAGCGTTTCGAGTGAGGCTCTTGTCGGTGCACTGATCATAATACTGTTTTTCGGGGTCTTCGCCGGCAGGGCCTTCTGCAGTTGGGTATGCCCCGTGAACATCCTGACGGATATGGCCGGCTGGCTGAGAAAAAAAATCCCCGGGGAATCCGGGGAAAGGACCCTGCTGATGAGCAGGAATGTGCGGTACTGGGTTATCGGCATCAGCCTGGTCCTTTCCCTGTTTACAGGGGTCGCCGCGTTTGAATGGATCAGCCCGATCTCGATGCTCCACAGGGGGATTATCTTCGGTATGGGGATGGGATGGACCGCCGTGCTGGCGGTCTTCCTCTTCGATCTCCTTATGGTGAGAAACGGTTTCTGCGGGCATGTCTGCCCGCTCGGCGGCTTTTATTCACTGATAGGGAGATTCAGCCTTTTGCGGGTCAGGCACGACAGGGAGAAATGCACCCTCTGCATGAGGTGTATCGAGACATGCCCTGAAAGGCAGGTGCTGCCGATGGTCGGAAAACAGACAGCCCTGGTCAGTTCCGGCGAGTGTTCCAATTGCGCGCGGTGCATTGAGGTCTGTGACGATAAGGCCATGGAATTTGTCGGCAAATTTTTTTCTGCTAAAAAACAAGACGAGAAGGAGGGGATACTATCATGATGAATACAATGAAGATGACCGCGGCGGCGCTGGCGGCGTTGCTGGTGCTTTGGTCAGGGGCTGCCGTGGCAGACGAGAAGCACCACAAGGAAGTGGACGAAGAGGAACTCGGGATCAGGAAGGAGTCTGTATTTGAGGAGGGGGAAGTCGAGCCTGAGCACGGAGAATATTCCCATTCCGAACCCGGCAAGAGTCAAAAATTGGGCAGGGCGTTTGAAAACAGCCCTCCTCTTATTCCCCATGATCTGACAGGCATGCTGCCGATTGCGGAGACGAACAACTCATGCCTTAATTGCCATATGCCTGCCGGTGCAGTGAGTATCGGCGCGACGCCGATGCCCAAATCCCATTTCTTTGACATTGAAACAGGGAAAGACCTTGGCGACAAACTCGACGGGAAGAGATACTTCTGCATGGAATGCCATGTGCCGCAGGTGGATATCCCCGAGGCGATAAAAAATGAGTTCAAAGGCGAATTCAGGACCAAAAAGTCAAGGACCCGCTCGGATCTCATTGACAAATTAAATGAAGGAGTGAAGGCGGAGTAGCCGCCCGGAGGACAAATGAATATATCGAGCCTTGTTGTAAAGACAGAGCCTGAAAAAATGGCGGGGGTAATGGAGAGCCTCAGAAACTCAGGATTGTGCGAGGTGCATTTCCACGATGAAATGGGGAAAATAATCGTGACGATAGAGGGTGAAAGCATAAGCGAAGAGATGAAAAAGATGAAAACAATTCAGAATATGCCGGATGTGCTTTCCGCTGATCTGGCCTATTCCTACAGTGAAAATGAGATGCTTGAAAATATCGAACAGATGAAAACGGCGGAGGCTGTCCCCGAACTGCTGAGGGACGGATCACCTGGCGCGGACGATTCCGGCTCGGACTGCTGAGTATGGAGACAGTGGAAAAGACCGTATTGCATTTTGAGCGGCTTCTTGAGGAGTCAACGAATACTCACGGTCACCTTTGCCCCGGCCAGGTGCTCGGCGTGAAGATGTCCCTTTGCGGGCTGAAAAAGATCGGGATAGAAGACCCGAAGGGCAGAGACAGAAAAAACCTGATCGTTTTTGTCGAGATCGACCGGTGCGCGACGGACGCGATCCAGTCCGTTACCGGATGCAGTCTCGGTAAAAGGACGATGAAGTTCATGGACTACGGCAAGATGGCCGCCACCTTCATTAATTTAAAGACCGGGGCGGCCTTCAGGGTTGTCGCCCGAGAGGATGCGAGGGAGAAGGCGAGGGCGTACTTCCCTGAAATACAGGACAAATATGAAGCCCAGCTCGAGGCATACAGGCTGATGCCTGATGATGAGCTCTTCGATGTTTCAGAGGTGAGGGTGACGGTCAGGCCTGAAGATCTGCCCGGGAGACCTCTGCAGAGAGTCAGGTGCGCGGGCTGCGGAGAATATGTCCAGGATATGCGAGAGGTGAGAAAAGGCGGGAGGCTGCTCTGTAAGGCGTGCGTGTCCGGAGGGTACTATTCTCTGAAGAATTTTTTCTGTGGCAGCATTATGCAGAAAAGTCATAACGATATGCAGATCAGATCAAAGCTCTGGATAGAGATCGAAGGAGAGCCGGTTTTTGGCAGGGGGAGGAGGTTCCTGCTGGAGGCGATCGACACATATGGTTCGATAAACCAGGCTTCCAGGTCGATAAATATCTCCTACCGGAAGGCATGGAGCTACATAAAGTCGATGGAAGAAAGGCTCGGCATAAAGCTGGTCGAGAGAAGGGCCGGCGGCAGAAACGGCGGAGGGGCCAGCCTTACTCAGGAGGCGCGGGAATTTCTTGAAAATTTCAGCGCCCTCGAGCAGGGGATAAGAGATATCGTTGATGAGAGATTCGGGAACATATTCAAGGGAGGTCCCCATGTGTGAGATGAAGGATGAAAGGCCTTGCAGCGATACGAAGACGATTCCGGTCAGGGAAGCGGTCGGGACCGTGCTTGCCCATGATATTACCGAGATACGGCCGGGGGAGTTCAAGGGTTGTGCCTTCAGGAAAGGGCACATCATTAAAGAAGAGGATGTATGTCATCTCCAGCGGCTCGGGAAGGAGCATCTTTATGTCCTGAACATTGCGGACGACGAGATGCATGAGGACGACGCGGCTTATGCGATCGCAAACGCGCTCATGGGAGAGGGAGTGAAGATAAAAGGCGGGCCGAAGGAAGGAAAGATAAGCCTGACAGCAGGGAGAGACGGAATTCTCCGGGTGGACAGGGAAGCGCTTCTGGAATTCAACCTGCTTGGAGATGTCATGTGCTCCACGCTCCATAATCATGCGCTTGTCAAAGAGGGGCAGACGGTTGCAGGCACACGCGCCATCCCTCTGGTAGTGAAGAAGGCCGTAGTTGAGCAGGCGGTGAAGATTGCTGAAAAGGCAAGGTTCAATCCTTCCCGCCCTATCCCCAGTCAGGGGAAAGGGCAGGGCGCCGGCGTTATTCAGGTAAAGGAGATGCGAAGGCCCCGTGCCGGGATCGTCATAACAGGAAATGAAGTGTACCATGGCAGGGTGAAGGATGCTTTTGCGGAGGTTATAACCGGCAAGATCAGGTCTCTGAAGGGAGAAGTCGTGGGCGTCTATTATGCCCCTGACGATAAGGCTTTTATCGGGAAGAGGCTGAAGGAACTGATCGAAGCGGGCGCTGATCTTCTCATCACTACCGGGGGCATGTCAGTCGACCCAGACGATGTGACGAGGTTTGCGATAAGAAGCCTCGGCGCTGAGGATATAACGTATGGCTCTGCAGTACTGCCGGGAGCGATGTTTCTGATAGCGTATCTGGGAAAAAGGCAAGGGGCAAAGGGCAAGAGG
>JAOUFP010000163.1 GCA_029858145.1 Nitrospirota bacterium
TCGATACCGGGGAAAGAGACCACTCCTGAAGAGATTGTCAATGCCGCATTGCAGAACAACTGTAAAAGCATTTCCTATACCTATACTGAGCCGACGATCTTTTTTGAGTTCGCCTACGACTGTGCCCGGCTTGCTCATGAAAAGGGGATAAAAAATGTTTTTGTAAGCAACGGGTATACCGGCAGAGAGGCCGTCAAACTCATCGCCCCCTTTCTCGACGGAAATAATATCGACCTCAAGGGAAGCGACAAGTTCTACAGGGAAATCTGCGGTGCAAGGCTTGAACCCGTTAAGGAAACCATCAAGCTCATGAAGGAGCTTGGTGTCTGGGTGGAAGTCACTACGCTGGTCATACCTGACCTGAATGATTCGGACAAGGACCTTACCGACATAGCCGAGTTTATCAGTTCAGTGGATGCCGCGATGCCGTGGCATGTCACGCAGTTTTATCCTACCTACAAGCTTCTCGATAAGCCGCGCACCCCGGTTTCGACACTGAGAAGGGCACGGGAAATCGGGTTTAAGGCAGGCCTGAAGTATGTATACGAAGGCAATGTGCCGGGTGAAGGAGGAGAAAACAGCTATTGCCCCTCGTGTAAAGAAATACTTATCGAGCGGTTCGGCTACAGCATATCAGCCAATCTCATCAAGGACAGCAGATGTCCGAAATGCAATACCTTCATAGAAGGCATCTGGACTTAACGGCGCACCTTCACCTGAAAAGTTTTTGTTTGTCCTGAAGAAAAAATCGGCAATCCGTCAGGCTGCCCCCAAAAAGGCGATTGCCACGGAGCAAAAGGCAGGCATGTGAGCAGAAAAAGCTTTCAGTGCCTCACCTTTGCAGGACATCTGATAGCCGAAAAAACTGAACGGTTTTGTACAAACAGTCTGATTTCAACAAAAGCCGGATTATGCGTATATGCATGTCCTGATCGATTGATAGCCGCACTTTTACGGACTACGTTAATCGCAGCACCATGACGACCGCATCCTCAACAGGTGAGAGATAATAGGCCTTTCTCGTTCCAAGGAGAGCAAATCCGAATTTCTCATACATTTTCCGGGCGGTTTCATTCGAAACCCTTACTTCCAGAAAAACAGATCTGCAGCTGCCGGCTCTCATGACCGAAATGATCTCCTCAATAAGACGGGATGCAATCCCTCCCCCGCGGAAATCAGGGTGGACCGCAAGGTTAAGGATATGTCCTTCATCAATAATGATGTTCGCGCAGAGATATCCCGCAACCCTTCGGCCTATTCTCGCAACACGCGTGACAGATACAGCCTTGAATAGTTCGTTGTAAAAAAGGGTTTCGGACCAGGGAGTTTCAAAGGAAGCATTTTCAATTGCGAGAATTTCCGGAAGGTCTTCAACTTTCATGTCATTGATGACCATTTCGCTCAGATCTTTTTCGCCCATTTCACCTCTGCTTCAGATTTTCTTACGTAAAAAGGGACGGTCCCGGAAGCCACCGCATATTCACCTCTCATGGCCTTCTCCAGGCCAAGCATTGCCACGTTCGCAGGAGAAGGCACCATCTTGTCAGGAGGAGCGAAGGCTGCCCTGTCCTTCATCGAAGAGACAATGACTTCCCTGTACAGCACCGCCCCTTCGCCTGCGAACAGCACCTTTTCCTGCAGTTTGTCCAGTAACGTTTCGGGCCTGACCGACACGCATTCAACAACCGCCGCAAAGTCATTGCCTTCCCATCTGTATACCGCCGCATACACCTCGCTTTTTCTCGCATCAAGCATAAGACAAACCGGATACGTGCAGTACGGGAAATTCCACGCAAACGCATCAAGGGTCGGGACAGTGACCACAGGCTTTCCCGTCGCGTAGGAAAGCCCCTTCACCGTGCTCAGACCTATTCTCAAGCCGGTAAATGACCCCGGTCCTATCGCAACGGCAAATACGTCCAGATCGTCCAGTTTCAGCTCCGACTGGATGAGGGTGTTATTGACAGCCGTCATCAGCCTCTCCGAGTGCGTCGTCTTGACATTAAGCCTTGTCTCGGCAATGAGCCCTGCTTTGTCATCCATGATCGCAACCCCGCCGAGCATTGTCGAGGTCTCAATAGAAAGAATCTTCATGGAGGTTATTATATCCGGTTCGCATTCAAAAAAGTTGAAACAGGAAGAAACTTATCAGGCAGGCAGGTTCCCGCCGAGATATCGTTTTGCAAAAATACCCGATCCGATAATGCACAATATCCCCGCCCCTGTAACCGCATGCGAAGTTCCGGCGGCATCAGCTACGACCCCCATGATTGCATTGCCTATCGGAACAGTGCCAAGGAAAACAAATGAATAAACCGACATTACCCTTCCCCTCAATTCATCAGGCACCGTAGTTTGCAGATAGCTGTTCGCTACCGCGAGATAACTGACCAAACCCCAGCCGCCGAGCGCTATTGCTATCAGTGAGATCCAAAATATCCCGGTTAAAGAAAAAATAAAGAGCGCGGCCGAAAAACAGAGTCCGGCAATAGACATAAATCTTGTTTTATTCTTTATATCTCCTCGTGCGGCGATAGCCAACGCAGCGGTGAGAGCCCCTATACCGGATGCGCTCATAAGAAACCCCAACCCCTTGGCGCCCCGGTGAAAAACCTCCGCCGCAAAAACAGGGAGCAGACTGATGTAAGGCAGCCCTATGAGACTGAACACGGTTATAAGGAGAATCACGTGTATCAGTTCCCTGTTACGTCTGAGAAAGGCGATTCCTTCCATGAATTCACTCAGGACTCCCTTTGTTCCGATTCTGATTTCCCCCTTTGTCTGTATTCTCGCAAGAGCTGCCAGAACAGCGCCAAAGCTTACGGCGTTCAGAAAAAAGCAGGCGGGTATGCCAAGATAGGCAATTGCCAGGCCGGCGATCATGGGCCCTATGATCCTTGCGCCGTTAAACGCCGCGGAATTGAGGGCGATTGCATTCACGATATGTCCTTTGCCGACCATTTCAGCCAGAAAAGACTGCCGGGTGGGGATATCGATGGCATTGATCGTTCCTAGAAAAAAGGCAAGCAGTGCGACATGCCAGACAGTCACTATGCCCAGACTGGTGAGAATCCCGAGAATTAATGCAGGGATGATCGAAAGCCCCTGTGTAATCAGAAGGAGGTTTCGCTTTGGAAACCTGTCTGCCAGCACGCCCCCCATGAGGGTAAAAAGAAGGATAGGAAGGGAATTGGCGGCAGCGACCATTCCGAGATAAAAAGGTGATTTTGTGAGGCTGTAGACAAGCCATCCCTGGGCGACGGACTGCATCCACGTCCCTGAAAGAGAGATGATCTGGCCGAACCAGAAGAGCCTGAAATCCCTGAATGAAAGCGCAGAAAAGCGTTCAGCATTTTGCATTTTATATATTAATACTTTAAAGAAATCGAAACAATTTTTTGCGCCTTTGCTTTTTTGCTTCCCGTCTATATTTCTCATTTCTGCAACAGGCAGTCTTCAAAGTTCCCTGCCGGGCAAATTGCAAATGATTTGCATTTATGCTAGTATCGGTTCATGACGAACGACATAAAAAAGGTATTCAGAAACAACGGCAAATCATTCACGGGCTTGAGGTCTTCACTTCTGGACATTCTCGGGGCCGCTTCTTCCCCCCTGAGCCCGAAAGAGATCCGCGACTCATTTTCTCTGAATAAACCCGACCTCGCGTCAATTTACCGGAACCTCTCGCTTATGGAATCCCTCGGGATTGTTGACTGTGTGGACCTCGGTGAAGGCTTCAAAAGATACGAGATCAGCCGGCCGGAAAGCCACCGGCATCACGTCATATGCAGAAGCTGCGGAAAGATCGAGGATGTCCATGAATGCGGGCTGCAGGAAATGGAAAAAAAGATATTCAGAACGACCGGCTTTAAAACAGAGAAACACCGTCTCGAGTTTTTTGGAGTGTGCGCTGTATGCAGAAAATAGCCGTGTCTTATCCTGCAAAACTGATTCTCTTTTGTCTCTTCATTCTCTCTTTCCCGTTGCAGGTGTCTTGCGCATCCGCGGAAAAGATGAAAGTCGTTGCGAGCATATTCCCTCTTGCTGACTTTGTCAGACAGGTTGGCGGCCCGAAGGTTGAAGTCATCCTCCTGCTGCCGGCCGGAGCGAGTCCCCACACCTATGAGCCTTCGCCAAAAGTCATTCAGGCGATATCCCGATCAAAACTATTTTTTAAAATAGGCTCCGGGCTTGAGTTCTGGGCGGACAGGCTTATAAAGTCAGCTGCTCCCGGAATCGGAATCGTTGATTCCTCTGCGGGCGTGGATCTTATCACTACGGGTTCCCATGACCATGCGGGCGGACACAGGCATCTCGCAGATGCCGATCCTCATATCTGGCTCGATCCGCTTATCTGCATGGAGATCATAAACAAGATAGAAACCGCGCTGTCAAAGGCAGATCCGTCAAACGCGCTCTATTACCAAAAAAATGCGTCTGTGTATCGTAGCAGGCTCAAAAAACTGGACAGGGAAATCGCGGAACGAACCGCATCCTTCCGCACAAGGGAATACGTGACGTTTCACCCGGCCTGGAACTACTTTTCGAGAAGATACGGACTGAAAGTGGCCGCGGTCATTGAAGAAGGTCCGGGGAAAGAGCCCTCTCCCAGACACGTCTACAGAATCATAGAAACGCTCAGGGGGCTGAACACGAGAGTAATTTTCGCGGAACCGCAGTTCAGTCCGAAAGTCGCCGAGACGATAGCGAGGGAGGCCGGAGCACAGGTTTTGTTTCTTGACCCCGTCGGCGGACAGAAGAACAGGGAAACCTATATCGACATGATGAGGTATAACCTCGCGATCATGGAAAAGGCATTGCAATGAGTATCGCCATCGACATCAGGAACGTATCAGTCACGCTCAAAGGCAAAGAGATTTTAAAGAATATCAATTTTTCTCTTGAAGAGGGCAAATTCCTCGGAATCGTCGGACCAAACGGCGGAGGGAAAACGACGCTCATGAAGATCATTCTGGGGCTTATCCCCCCAACGTCAGGTTCAGTGGCTGTTTTTGGATCTCCCCCTGAAGCGCTGCTCCACGGAAACGGAATATTCGGCTACCTGCCGCAGCATCAGAATATCGATCCTAATTTTCCGTCAACCGCTCTTGGCATCGTCCTCATGGGAAGATTCCGGAAGGCGGGCTTTCTCAGATGGCCGGGGAAAAGAGACAGGGAAATAGCGCTGGAATGCATGTCCATGATGGGCATAGAAGGCGTAAGGGACATGCAGTACAGCCAGTTGTCAGGCGGACAGCAGCAGCGGGTGTCAATAGCAAGAACGCTGGCTGGAGAGCCAAAGATACTCATTCTCGATGAGCCGAGCACCGGCATTGATGTCGTGGGACAGGAAGATTTCTACCATCTCCTCAAAGGTCTCCAGAGAAAGATGCACCTTACGATACTTATGGTCTCCCATGACATAGGAACCGTTACGACCTATGTCGATGAAATCTCCTGCCTGAATATCAATCTCTACTATCACGGCAATCCCCTGGGGGCCCTCACCGACAAGGTGACGACCTCGCTCTACGGGAAGAACTTCGACCTGCTTATGCACACGGATGTATGCGATAAGTGCGAGAGGCTGAGGCCATGATGCCAGAGGTGTTCGGCTCTCCGTTCATGCAGAAGGCGTTCCTGGCGGGTATTCTTGTCAGCATACTCACCGGGCTTATCTCGGTCTTCATTGTTTTAAGAAAAATGTCCTTTATCGGCGCCGGCATATCGCACGCGGCATTCGGCGGTATCGCCATAGGCTTTTTTACCGGAATGAATCCCCTTGTCACGGCCATCCTCTATTCAATCCTCGTCGCGATCGGAATCGAATCAACGGGAAGGAAAGGCAAAATATCCGAAGATGCCTCGATAGGCATCTTTTACTCGGTATCGATGGCCCTCGGGATAGCGCTTCTCAGTCTTTCGAAGTCCTACAATGTCGATCTCTTCGGTTATCTCTTCGGCAACATACTGGCCATTTCCCGGACCGATATACTGCTGACGGTCATCACTTTTGTGGTCGTGTCCGGATTCATTCTCATGTTTTTGAAAGAGCTCTTTCTCTCCACCTACAATGAGGAGCTGGCGAAGGTGGACGGCGTTCCCGTGGTGCTTCTGAACACCTTTTTTCTGATAGCACTTGCGGTTTCTATTGTCATATCGATTCGCATCGTCGGAATAATCCTCGTCTCTGCCCTCCTGGTCATTCCAGGTGCAACCGCGCGCCTGTTCGCGAAGGGACTGATTTCAATGCTTGTTTTATCGTGTCTTACCGGCGTAGCCTCCGTAATTTTTGGTCTTTTGATATCATATCAATATGACATCGCGCCGGGAGCGTGCATTGTGCTTGTTTCAGCGTTAATTTTTTTCTTTTCCGTTGCGGCAAAAAAGAAAAGATGAAATGACCGGCAAACCCTTGTATACTTATTATTAACCCGGCAGTCAAAAAGTGTAAGCCGTCATTGCCGCGGGGCCTTTACCGGCAGACTGCTTGCCTCGGAATATATACAGGATTCCTGCTGACTGCCCTGTCCCCATGGACGGAGTGCCTGACCATACAGACAGGATTGTTGTACCTGCCTGCGAGGGGATGTGCAAGAATATAACAGGATAAATTGCTTACGACAGCCAATTAAGGCAGAGGGATTGAAATGCAATACATTATCATAGGAAATGGCGTGGCGGGCATTACCGCCGCCATCAACATACGAAAGTTCGACAGCGAAGGAAAGATCATCATGCTCAGTGATGAACCTTTTC
>JAOUFP010000164.1 GCA_029858145.1 Nitrospirota bacterium
TCACGGCATCGGCAGGTTCATCGGCACTGTTCGTCAGGGTGCTGCGGAGGAGGAACTGGAGCTCATGCAGCTGGAATATGAAGACGGCCGCCTCTATATCCCTGTTCAGAATATCCAGGTGATTTCAAAATACCGCGCAGAAGAAGGCGCGGTGCCGAAGACCGACAAGCTCGGGGGCAGAACCTGGCAGCGGAAAAAGGACAGAGCAAGAAAAAAGGTGCATGAAATCGCTGAGAAGCTCGTCTCTCTTTACGCAGGGAGGAAAATTGCGAGAGGATTTACCTTCAGCCCTGATGCGGAGCTTCACAGGGAGTTTGACAGTTTTTTCCCCTACGAGGAGACCCCTGACCAGATGAAGGCGATAGAAGACATCAAGAAAAATATGGAGTCGGACATTCCTATGGAGCGGCTTGTCTGCGGAGATGTGGGCTACGGCAAGACAGAAGTTGCGATGAGGGCCGCCTTCAAGGCGATTTATGACAACAGGCAGGTTGCGGTCCTTGTGCCTACCACGATCCTTGCCGAACAGCATTTCAGGACCTTCAGGGAACGCTTCTCAGGATTTCCCGTGACGATAGACTATATCAGCAGATTTAAATCGAGAAAGCAGACCGATATGACGCTGAAAAGTCTTGCAAATGGCGAGATTGACATCATTATCGGGACGCACGGCCTGTTATCCCGAAAAGTCACTTTTAACAGGCTCGGCCTGCTGATTGTTGATGAGGAACACAAGTTCGGGGTTGCCCAGAAGGAAAAAATTAAAGAGCTCAGCAAAAGCGTTGATGTGCTGAACCTTACGGCAACACCCATCCCGAGGACTCTCCATATGGCGCTTTCAGGCATACGGGATATCAGCATCATCGAAACGCCTCCGGAAGAGAGGCTTTCGGTAAAGACGAGCGTTGTCCGTTCGAACGATGCCATGATCAGGGAGGCGATAACCAGCGAGCTGGCGAGGGACGGCCAGGTCTTTTTCGTCCATAACAGGATAGGGGACATCTACCGGGTGGCGGACCATCTGGCGCAGAACGTGCCTGCTGCGAAGATAGGGGTGGCGCACGGCCAGATGCCGGAAAGGGAACTCGAGGAGATAATGCACAAATTTTTCGGCGGTGAGCTTGATGTCCTGGTATCGACCGCGATAATAGGATCTGGCCTCGACATCCCGAAGGCGAATACCATCATCATAGACAGGGCGGACAAAATGGGGCTTGCCGACTTGTACCAGCTCAGGGGGAGGGTCGGAAGGAGCAATCGCAAGGGATATGCATATTTGATCATTCCGGATGAGTCTGCGATGACAGAGGAGGCCGGGAAGAGGCTGCAGGCGATCAAGGAAATGAGTTATCTCGGAGCCGGGTTCAGGCTCGCGATGAAGGACTTGGAGATACGCGGTGCAGGCAATGTCTTCGGCGCGGAACAGTCCGGACACATCCATGAAATCGGGTTCGACCTCTATATCGAGATGCTTGAAAAGGCTGTTGCCGAATTGAGGGGCATAGAGATAAAGGAGGAGGTCGAACCGCTAATAGATCTGAGAGTCCCTGCGTTTATTGCTGAAGAGTATGTCGCGGACGCAATCCTCAGGCTCAGCTTTTACCGCAGAATATCGTCAATGAGAGAGGAAAAGGATATTGAGGACTTTGAGTCTGAACTAAGGGACAGGTTCGGCATGCCGCCCCCCGAGGTCCTTAATCTCCTGGATATCATGAGGCTGAAAAACCTTTCAAGAGAGCTTGCGGCCGCAAAGGTGCAGGACGCAAACGGGAAGATCAGGATTTCTTTTTCTCCTGATACTCCGGTTCAGCCACAGCAGATTTTCGATCTTTATGAACAAAGAAAGGGGATGGTGAAATATCTGTCCGACGGCTTTGAATTAGACCTTCAGGGTGCAGACTGGGGAAAGACATTTAGAGAGGTCGGCGGGGTGTTACAGGAACTGCGGGACAACATCCGGCATGCTGATGTTCAGGGAACAGGAAAATCCCTCGAATAAGTTTATTCCCCGGAGCCTGAAAAGGCTTTTCCGATCTCTTTCCCCATTGTTTTGAATGCCTTGCCGGTCTCTTTTCCCGCTTTTTTAAACCCTCTGCCAATCGCCTTGCCGGATTCTTTTACTGTTTTTCCCGTTGCCAGGGCTATTTCCTTGAAACCCTCGCCTATTTTTTTCCCGCCCTCCGCAAAACTTGGCGCAGCATAAGCGGAAGATGCGAGCAGAAAGACCATGATAAATGCAGCGACAGATTTTCTTTTCATAATAACCTCACGAATATTCATTGTTGATTCCATTTTATTGAATGGCATTTGCGGGTGTCAAGGAGACCGGATACATTCGGTGAGTCCGCAAGTCCGGAAAATGCGGTTATCTATCAGTCATGACAGGCAGATTCGCATGAAAACCTTTCAGAATGCAGAATTCGGCTGCTGTTGATACCAGGCTGTCCGTATAACACCGCGGAGTTTCTTCAGAAAGCAGAAGCGTCACAAAGGTGAGGCTGTGAATTTTTTTTTCTGAGCATGTGTCTGTCTTTTGATCGAGTCAATTGCATTTGCCGGTCATATCAAAACAAAAGGAACTTTGCGGCGGGATTATTCAAACAAGTCTTCTGCTTATCAGGGGTTCGAGGGTGGCCACAATATTGCCTTTTTCAAAGATCGTAAGCTTTCCCGTGCTTTCGGACACCACGATAGCAACGGCAGAAGTTTTACGGGTAATCCCTGCCGCTGACCGATGCCGTGATCCCAGCCCCCTGAGACGTTTCGTGAGCACGCGTCCTGCATCGAGGTTCCTGCCGGCGGCTTCGACTGCTCCGTCCGCAGCGATGATGATCGCGCCGTCAAGCTGCGCGAGTTCCTTGAGGCTTTCCACAACCTCAGGCCTGGATATCATCCGCTCTTTTTTCGGATAGCCCTTGAAAGGATTGAAGACGAGCTGATGAGAACTCTCAATCACATTCCGCTCGTCGCCGATGACGAATGTTGTGCCGACGGATTTTCCTTCCCTTCCGAGCGCGCCGATATCGAGAGCGATGTCAATGGCAGCCATGATAACGGGGAAGGCAGGATTTTTTATCAGCGAGTGCACCTCAAACGGGAATTCTTCGCTCCACGAAAGGGTAAGGTCATGAATCGTGATGGTATCAAGATGGCTCTTCCCGCCAGGCCCCAGCACACATATCACTTTACTCTCGGTAGTGATAATACCCTGGAGGACGGCATGGAGAAACGCGTATTTAATCCTCGAGAACCTTGTCTGATTACCCGCCCAGCTGCGGATAACAGGAGCAGGGGTCTGCCTTATCTCTGCGGCGCTGATCGCAAGATCACTCGGGATGACGAGTACGATCTGGGCATGGTGGATGTGTTCAGCTTTCAGAAACCAGTGAAAATCGGCAAGGGAGTTAAGAAAAAGAAACACCTTTTGGCTGCCGGTTTCGTCGGCGAGATTCAAGGCATTTCTGATGATGAGATTGTTATTTTTCATGCGTGCCCCTGCATGAGTTATATACTACCATAAAAAAGGTCGGATTTTGCCTTGAGCAATACCAGCGGCACCATGTCTCAGTGACCGGAGTATCATCCGGAGAGAAACCGGGCGCGGGCCGGGACAACCTTTTTTTATGGCTTCGGAAAAAATGATAATGATATACTGAAACAGGGTATTGGGCCCATCTTTTACCGGAGAGAATTACGGTCGGAACAGAACGGAAAAGGAGGACATATGAACGCTGAAGTAGAGATTGTAGAAGGCGGACAAACGATAAAGACACAAAAGATGAAACTGAAGATGGTGAAGGAGTTCAGCGGCGGTATCGTCATCTATGAAAATGAAGACGGAAGGGCGGTACTTTACTCCAGGGATAAGAATAAGTATACCCTCATATCTATCGATATCGCTTAGGCAAAGGGCAGGGGGTAAACGTCTCTGAAATGATGAAACACAGGCGTTTTTCTACCGCGCTGCGTGAATTGTCCGGGAGCGGCCTGAATTGCCGGCTCAATTTGGATTGAGACGAAAAACCTTAATCTCCCTGATCTTTACCGGATTTTTTTGCGTGTCTGAGGCCTTCTATCACGACCATGCTGAAGACTACGGTAAGTCCTGCAAGGATGCCGAAGATATTGACGACCTTAAGGTATACGAGCGCTGCCAGGATCAGAAAAAGCATAACGAGTCTGAACTGGCTGAAAAAAAGCATCTTGGTGCTGGATTTTTGTGAACCCAGAACGCCCTGAACACCCCAGGCGAGGGCCCTGATATTCAGAATGCCGAGCACTCCTCCCATCAGGATACTGAGCGGCAGTTGTCTCCATTCTATGAATGCGGATGCCGCCGCAAGCGGGAACAGTAGGATAAGTGAATTCCTATGTATTTTTTGTATCAGTTCCATTATCCTGCTTTTTGGCCATCCGCAACAGCTCTCTGAACCCCGCGATGATGCCGATTACGAGAAAGATTATGGTAAGCCATGGCGCTGTATGAAAAAGACTGTCAAGACCGTAGCCAATCGCCAGACCGATGAACGTTGAAAAAACCAGGTTGAGCCCAACGGTGCTTGCCTGCAGCAGTTGTCTGAAAAAAGGTTTTTCCGGCATGTCGTTATGTTTCTCCCTTATTTAAACTCTTCTTCAGATTCAGAGATGAGGAAATCCCGTGTTATTTCCGCGATCTCTCGGTAAAAAACTGTTTTGGCCTGTCTGATCAGTTCATCACAGTAATACGGTACCCAATTCATCAGGTGTTCATCAAGAAATTTTTTCTGGAGATCAAAACGGTTCGTCTCGATCAGATAACTCATGAAGAGGAGTTCGAGATACAGGTGGTCCGGTATGAGTTCGAATTCATCTTCTATTGCAAGACCGGCGCCTGCGTAATAGGCTGACACTTCTTGCGCGGTAGCGGTATTTTCGAGGGTGAGAAAAAATGATTCTATCGGAGGAATTTTCCCTTCAGGATAGGGAAAAAGCCGGTCAAAATCCCTCCGGATTTCATCTGCCGTCTCTTCTGATTCGAGCTCGAAATCCTCCTTGAGCGACCTGAGCATGTTTTCATCAGGCGCTGCGATAAAAAAATCGGCAAGGATCCTGTAGGCTTCCGCCCGCTCCAGGTTGCTGTAATCGTATACCGCCATAGTTTAAACCCCGGTTTTAAAAAAATAATCTCCCCACAGGCTATTATGACCTATGGGGAGATGAAAAAACTATCTCCGTCTCTTAGTGAGATTCCTTCACGTTGAAGACAGGGAAAATGTAACTGATGATCCAGAATAAAGGAAAGGGCATCAAGCCGATCAAAAGCGCTCCTCCCAACCCTTCCTTGAAGGTGTCCCAATCATGGGGGATGACAGGCAGATGGTAATGCATATATCCCGCAAAGGTCAGTGAAAAAGCCTGCCCCCCTATAACGACATTCCACCTCATCATGAAGACGCCGAAGAGGACGAGCAACACGCCGAGGACCGTTCTCCTGATCGTCAGCCCCGGCATCAGGAAGAGGATCAGCGGGATCAGGTTGCCGATCGTATACTGGAGAATGAATATGTCCGTAAAGTCCTTTTCATAAATAACGCTGCGGAGCACATCCCAGGACTTTACCGCGGTATAACCCCTGAAGATCAGGTCAAGAAGTTCCAGCGTGATTGCCAAAACAAGGAACATGAGGAGATATTTGGCGGTCATCTTTATTACGCTCACTTCTACGCCGGCAATCTCATCCTTTGACTGGAACCGCTGCGCAGCGGTTTTTTTCCTGGCCGAAAGCCACTTCCGCAGCTCCATGGTAATGATGTAGGTGAGCATGCAGAGGGCGATCCCTGACACAATGGCGGACATGATGAAGATGACGGGCATCAGAGGGGTCATCCAGAGGGCGTTTGCCTTGACCGATCCGAAGATAAAGCCCGCGTATCCGTGAAGGAAGCAGGCAACGGGAATGCCGAGTCCCGCAAGGATTTTGATCGCTTTTTCGTCTTTTTTCAGTGCTTCTTCACTGATATCGTATACTCCGAGGGTCAGTGTGCAAAAGACAAGATACTTGAGCCACTCCATCAGGCTTTTGTCCTGCTTTTCTTTCAGGGGAAGGGCTGTCTCCACAAAGTGTTTTCTGTAGAGGAACCAGAGTTCCGACGCCACGATCGCCCCATATGTGGAAAAGACGATGCCGAAGGCGGCGATGGCAGAGGTGAAATGCGGCGTCATAAACACGTTTATGCCCCTGAACGGATGCTGAAGGTGCAGGACAATCGGCATCGGTGCGACAAAGAGGAGGGCGAATGAAAACACCAGCGCGAAACGGGCCATCTCCTTAAGCTGCTTGATGCCGAAGACATGATAGAGCGATGAGAGTACAAAGGCCCCTGCGACAAGCCCTGTCATGAAAGGATACATCACGATTTGTACACTCCAGTAGATATATTCGTTCGGATAAACAAAAAACTCTTTTAACGTCCAGACTTCTCCGTGCACCATGTTATTTCACCTCCCTGTCAAGACCCATGTAAAAGACCTGTGGCTTGGTTCCATATTCTTCCTTCAGTATGGCGACCCTCTCTGTCATGATGGTCTTCGTGACAGGATCATTGGGGTCCTTGATGTTGCCGATCTGGCGGGCGCCAAAGGGACATGCCTGAACGCATGCGGTCTTCATGCCCTTTGATATCCTGTGGTAGCAGAAGTTGCATTTTTCGGCGGTATGGTATTTCGGGTGAAAGAACCTGACGCCATAGGGACACCCCATGATGCAGTAACCGCACCCG
>JAOUFP010000165.1 GCA_029858145.1 Nitrospirota bacterium
AAAGCCCCACGGTTCCAAATGCCGATGTAACCTCAAACATTGACGCCAGGTACGTTGTATGTTCAAGCCTTATAACGGTCAACGACATAATTATAACAAAAACCAGGCCAAGGACAATAAGAAGATGTGCTTTCGAAACTATTTCCAGTGCTATTCTTCTCTTGAAAATGACGGTGTCACGCATGCTCCTGATTATGGAGACCATGCTCGCCAGTACGATGGCGAATACCGTGGTCTTTACTCCGCCGCCGGTGCTTCCCGGTGAGGCGCCGATGAACATGAGGATTATCGTGAGAAACAGGGTCTCTATCTTCATGTATGAATAATCGACGGTATTAAACCCCGCTGTTCTCGGCGATACAGACGCGAAGTATGAAGCCAGGAGTCTTTCCTTCAGCGGCAGATTCCGGAAGGTGCCGGGATTGGAATGTTCGAAATAATAGATCAGAACTGCGCCCGTGAGAATCAGAAAAAATGTAGTGACCAGAACTATTTTGGTATGAACGGAAATACGCAACACCTTTTTTTTCCAGTAATTATAGAGATCGCTTACGACGATAAACCCGATCCCGCCCGTAATAACCAATGCCGATATGACAGAGGTGACGGTCACATCGCCCCGGTACTTCATCAGGTTATCTGAAAAGAGGCTGAAGCCCGCGTTGTTAAAGGCTGAGATCGAATGAAATATCCCGTAGTATACCGCTTTATGGCCAGGAAGGTCGCCCATAAAGCGCAAACTCAGGAGTACCGCCCCTGCAAATTCAAACAGCAGGGTCATCAACAGGACCGCCTTGGTAAACCGTACGATCCCCTCAAGGTTTATCACATTCAGGGCCTCTTTCATGATCAGCCTCTCGCCGAGGCCGATTTTTTTGCCTATCACAAGCGAGATTATCGTCGCCGACGTCATGTAGCCGAGGCCGCCGATCTGAATCAGCAGCATGATGATGATCTGTCCCGCAATCGTAAAATCCCGCGGCGTATCTTTTACGATCAGTCCGGTCACGCACACTGCAGAGGTTGCGGTAAATACGGCATCGACAGGAGATATGGCGTTGACCGTTGAAAAGGGCATCATAAGAAGAACGGAGCCTATCGCGATAATGGACAGAAAGCCGAGTATCAATGTCCTCGCCGGATTTATCTGTTTTTTCACCTTAACTGCGACACCTGTCCATTATCGTCTTTTATCATATCTTTTTTTGTGCCGGGATAAATGGGACGCGTGTTAACCCAGTTGATCAGCCTCCGCCTTGCTCAGGAGGCGTTTTGCCTCGGCAAGCCGCTTGAAATAATTCTTTATTTTTGCAGGGTCCTTCGCGATCGTTGCCTTCAATAAATCACCTTCAAGTTCAGCGACTTCAAGTCGTTCGTAATAATCCATCATCTCTTTCAGGTGAGCCAGTACGATCATTCCGGTCAATATCGGATGGTTGTTCGTTACATTCGCGTCCTTGAACATGGTGCCGTGTTCAAGTTCAACCTCGAGCCCTCTGCGAAATTCCTCAAGGGGGATATTCATTTTAGACGTATTCACCGTGGTTAATATTGTTTTTGCTTCCCTGGGCAGCACTTTCGTGCCCTTCATCGCAGACCAGTCCCTGATTTTCAGTTCCTTGCATACCCTCTTGACTTCACTGACTGTTATGTATTCCGGCAGCTTCATCATATCCTCCCGTGAAAAGATAGTTAAGATATAGTTTGCCTGAAAAACAGGACATGAAACTATATACCTGATGCATTGCAATAATCAAATCCAAAACGAAAAAATGTGGGGATTCCCTCATTTTTCATGCATTTTCCTGCGCCTTATACGAAAACGTATCAGATCGCATCAGTCCGTGCACTATGAAAGGTCTACCGTAACAAAGAAAATACCGTCTGCCCTGCTTATCAGGAAAAGCACCGCTTTATTCCGGCCGGACTTCCCGATGATTGAATTATAGTCGGAAAGATTATGAACAGCGGTATGGTTCACCTCCTTTATAATATCGCCCGGCGCTATCCCGCTTTTTTCAGCAGCGCTGCCGGGCAGCACTTCAACCACCACAACCCCTGTGTTCTCTCTGAGACCGAAACGGGAGCGCCAGCGGGGGGTAATATCGTCAACCGACAAGCCAAGCGTATCCCCGGTCTTTCTGTCCTGATAGGCGAGTTTTTCCTCGGTCAGCTCAGCTATTTTTATCTTCAGCACCAACTCCTCTTTTTCCCGAACGATCCTGATATCCACAGTCTTTCCCACCGGTGTTTCGGCGACAACCCTCGGGAGGTCATTCATTTTATGAACATCCTTTCCATTAAAGGAAACAATGACATCCCCTCTCTTCATTCCCGCGCTGTCCGCCGGGCTCCCAGGCACAACTTCACTGACAAGGGCACCGCGCGTATTATTCAATTCAAATGCCTGTGCTATCTCGGGGGTGATGCTCTGCACAGATACGCCGATCCATCCCCTGACGACCTTGCCCGTCTCCTTGATCTGGGAGATTATGGTCTTTGCCATACTGATGGGGATGGCAAAGCCTATGCCCTGGCCGGCGGGATTAATGGCGCTGTTGATGCCGATAACTTCACCTTTCAGATTCACGAGGGGCCCCCCGCTGTTTCCGGGATTTATGGGCGCGTCTGTCTGGAGAAAATTGTCGTAAGGACCTGAGCCTATCACCCGTCCGGTAGCGCTGATTATTCCCTGGGTAACGGTATGTTCGAGGCCGAAAGGATTTCCAACCGCCAGTACCCAATCACCCACTCTCATTTTATCCGAGTCTCCGAGGGCAAGTGTCGGGAGGTTTATGAATATCGAGGATATCTTGATGAGCGCCAGGTCGGTCTTCGGATCCCTTCCGACGACTTTTGCCCCGAATTCCCTTCCATCCGCAAGTTTGACCTTTATCTCATCCGCGTCCTCGACGACATGATTATTCGTGATGATATATCCGTCCTTGTCGATTATGAATCCTGATCCGAGACTCTGCTGTTTGAACTCCCTGTCAGGGATATCGCCGAAGAACCTGTGGGAAAAATCTCTGAACGGATCTTCTTCAGGGCCAAAAAAATGCCTGAAAGGTCTGCCCGGCATCTTTACTGTTGTCTCCGTGCTGATGTTTACGACTGCGGGCTTTACCTTTTCAGCGAGATCAGCGAAGGACTGGGGAAAACCGATATATTCGGACCGGCTTTTCGCTTTATCGCAGCCGGACTGAGCGCCAATCAAAAAGCCCGCAAAAACAGACAAAAAAATGATTGCGATGACAGCAGAAATCGTTTTCTTTTTCATCCTGGCCTCCTGAAAAAGTAAAAATTAAAACTATTTTAAAGGCCCGTAGCCGGGGTGTTCAAGGGGAACACCGCCTGTCATCAGTTTGCCGGCGAAACAGAAAAATCTTCTATTTCTTCATGACCTTTTTCATAATGTCCTGAAACTGATCTGAAAAGTCCGGATGCATTCTGCCAAGAAACAACTTCAAACCCTTGATCTCAAGCGTGAGATCATCCAGTTCCCGCAGCCTGGCGCTTATCTCTTCCATTTTGTCGGTGAGTGTTATGAGTTCCTGTTGAACGAGGTTGAAGCTTTCCTGAGATATTTTGTCTTCTTTCATATATTTCTCCTTTTTTCCGGTTGGTCCTTTTCAATGCTGTTCCCGCGTCACTGCCTTTAAGTCTTACCTTCCCCTTTTCTCCCACTCCACCTTCAAGGGAACAGCGGATATCATGAAATAATCCGATGGCCCACAGATTCGTTATCAGGTGATTCGTTATGGCCGAAGAAGAAAAGAAGGAATCCTCATCGCAAAGCGCCAGGTAGAGTACAATCTGGTCGGCCATATGACTGTCAAGTGCAGCGCCTGTCCTGTAATACCTGATAAACTCCGCGGCTGCCTCTTCTCCCACGGCTTCTGCTTTTTTGCCGATCTCGCCGAGTCCGGTGAACCCCGCAATAGAGTGTTCGCAGTTCGCCGCAAAATCTATAAAAGTCCCTTTTCCGGGTGTCGGGACTTCCAGAAGTTCAATCTCCGGCGCTGTTTTAAATGTCTCTGCTTCCCGTAACAGTTTCTTAAGGAGCGCGCTTCTTTGT
Organism: Nitrospirota bacterium; assembly: GCA_029858145.1. GTDB lineage: Bacteria > Nitrospirota > Thermodesulfovibrionia > Thermodesulfovibrionales > UBA6898 > JAOUFP01. Next base: position 4,079 of record JAOUFP010000165.1, read on the forward strand.
CTTTCGGCGATGACAAGGGGGAGATTTCCGACACCTGAATGCCCGTTAAATCCCAGCACATTGCCCCGCCCGTTTATCCGCAGCGGAGTGATTTTTTGCGTCGGAAATATATCTGCCTGTATTTTGCCGCCGCCCCTCGGATAAAATCCGTACGACAATATTGAAAGGCGGATGCGTATCCCGATCTGTTCAAGAAAGCGGAGAAAGACCTCCGAGAGGTAATGAAACGAAGGACTGAACGGGACGTGAGTGCCTCCTGTAAGATTCACCCTTGTCATCTGTCCTGAAAAGGCGAGTGCAGGTATGAGAGTCTGCAGGACAAGAGAAGTTGAACCCGCAGTGCCTATATCAAAGGAAAAAGTTCCGGTCCTCACCCTGCCGGGCGAGAATATGAGTTCGACAGAACCCGGGTAATCGCCTTTGACTGCCGCGCCGGTGATACTTTGCGCCGCCTTTACACAGGTAAGATGCTGCGGCATCAGACCGGGCTTTCTCCGGTTCTTTCTGATATTGAATATTCTGAAAGGCCTTTGAAACAAACAGGAAAGGCTGAGAGCAGTCCTTACAATCTGCCCCCCGCCTTCACCATAACTGCCGTCGATTTCAATCATGTTCAAAGTTTCCGGCAGGCTGAATGTTTCCACTAAACAGGGATGTCGCCTGCCATGGTTGCCGCTTATTTTTCGGGTTATTTTAAGAACAGAATTTGTTCAGCCATTTTTATCCTGCCGTGCTCGATTCTCGGGTGACACCATAAGCAGTCAATCTGTTTCTCCGCGACATGCTTTTCATGGATCAGGTTGACATTATTGTATTTTTCCACCCTGTCGACATGGCAGAAATAACACTTGTCTTTTGGTGTGACACCGTCACCTTTTGTGATTTCGACATGACACTGGCTGCACGCATAGCCGGCTTTCAGCGCATCGTCGTGTGAAAAAGTCTTGCCCATGACCGAAATGGGCTGATGCGGCGCCGAATGGCACGAAGGACATCCGGTGACAGCCTGATCATGCGGCATTCCTTTAAAGTGACAGAGAAAACAGACATTCACTGAAACCTTCATATGCTCTCCCTGAACAATATCAGAATGACAGCTTCTGCAGTGAAGTTTTATATTTCTTTTCATCTCTCCGAAATGTTTTTTGTGGTCGAATGTTATGCCCCTTTTTGTGAAAAGCACCCGGGATTCCACCAGTCGTTTGTCATGACATCCCGACTGCAGGCAGTTTTTATCCGGGACATTGGTGAGGGGCCGCGGATTGTATGCTCCCGCGAGGTACAGGAACTGTCCGGCTATGGCCTTCAATGGCGTATATTCATGGCATTTCAGGCACGGCACCTTATTGTGAGTGGAGGTCTGCCATTTTTTATAAAAAGGAGTAATGAAATGACATGCCCTGCAATTTTCCGGAGAATTGAATGCTACGGTATAGGTGTAATAAAAAAGACCAACGGTGATAAGCACAAAAAAGAATACGAGGATCAAAAGCTTTTTTTTCATGTAATCTCCCGTCATGCAACTGCGATTTTAACAATCAGTATTTTATGATGAAATCGTAGCACCATTTGAACGGGCGCGCAACAATGAAGAGCCCTGAAATCTTCCCCGGATAATGTTTTTCCCTGGAAAAGGACTATTCGGCGACGTCGGTAGCCCGGTCTCCTTTAATCAGTTTCTCTTTTTTAGATACGCCGGAAGAAGAGAGGTCTATGACTAGATTGAAAATTACCGAAAGAATCAGGGCGAGGAGAAGGATACTCAGGGATAATTTCGGACGGCGGAATACAAAGACTATTACAACTATCGCGATGGCAATAGCAATAAGCGGATTATTCTGGTAAAAGAGCATTATTTTACTTATGAAGTCACTTATATCCATAAAAACCCCTCTCCGTATTGTATCACAAGAGTTATTGATTTCCCATAAAGATATTTCCGGTCCACGAAAGACAGGGGGATACAGAAATAGGGAAGCCGGGATTCAGCTTCACCCGGCAGTAGCGTTATCGTTATTGCCAAGAAACCTTTATATTGTTTTTTCGGGAGTCATATGGTACGTTGGGGTAACGGGAAAGCCGGGGGTGACTTTTGTGAAGATCATGCTTGCGACAGATGGTTCTGCATATTCGGAAGAGGCGGCGAAGTTACTGACCTGTCTGAATTTGACAGCTGAGGATGAGATCACTGTTTTTCATTTCGTTAGCTGGATACCCTTTCTCTATGATGAGGAGTCTTATTACAGCGCCCTCAAGGAAATAAAAAAAGAGCTCGCGCCCAAGGTCCTTGATTCTGCCCTGGAAATCCTCAGGCACGTTCCCGCAAAGGTCAGTGCGGCTATTATTGACGGCTCACCCGAGGAATACATCGTGGATATTGCAGAAGATTCCGCCATGGATATGATCGTTATGGGGGCACGGGGCATCAAGGGTATTAAAACCTTGTTTGTCGGAAGCGTAACCCGGGTAGTCGCGAGCCGATCCGGGATTCCGGTTTTAATCGCGAGGGCGCCAATCGGCGAAAGAAAGTGCGGGATGAAGATACTCTTTGCCACTGACGGGTCTGAATATTCAGTGTCCGCCGCACGATTTTTATCTTCGCTTCCATTTGCTGAAGATACTGAGTTGACGATATTGAACGTCATATGGTCTGAATTTTCCGATATCCCTGAAAGGTT
>JAOUFP010000166.1 GCA_029858145.1 Nitrospirota bacterium
GATGCGATCCCTTTGGGCAAGAACAGGACACAAATAACCATGTATCGTCCTTCAAAGGGCCATGACGTTATGGTCAAAGCAATCAGAAATTGGGCCACGGGTGAAAATGCCGGCTGTCCAGACCTTACAAAATAGGAAACAGAGAGGAGTAATGCTGGAAACCGTTGCCTGTATGATGAACCGGCACGTTATCGTATTGTTGCTGGCATGCAGCCTTGTGGCTGGCTGTTCGGGAATAAAAACTTACCAAGACACTCTATACAAAAATCTCCATATAAAGACCGAAACAGATTCGGGTTCCATGTTTTCAAAGGTGAGGGCAGCCGTTGACATCTACCGGGTCGACGCAGACTGTAAAACAGAATATGAAGGAACCGTCCAGCTAAATAACCCTTCCCTGGATGTGGGCATTCCTTCAAGCCGCCTAAGCTATCTGGTTTTCGTTTTTGCCCGTTCAGGATTTCTTTCAAGTTCCTCAAGCACAATAACATATAACACCCTGCTGAAACCCCGCGTTGGCTATAATTATGACATCACGGTCAGCTATGTAGACGATATTTATAATGTTGTGATTCGGGAGACTGATCCACGTACGAAGAAAAGCTGTGAGATTGAGCCCAAAGATTTAAACGACTGTGGCTCTTTTTAAGGCAAAACAAGCTTTCTCCAATGTTATGAAAAAAACTATTTTCTGCTCTTGCGCTTCTGTCCCCGCCGCTGCTGTTTCTTTGGCTTCTCCTGCAGTCCGAGTTCAATAATCTTCTTCTTTATCTCCCTGATCCTGTCCCTTATCTTCGCGGCCCTCTCAAAATCGAGTTCCTTCGCGGCATCCCGCATCTCTGTCTCGAGTTTCTTCAGGGTCTCATCGTCAAGGCCATATGCTGCTTCCTCCTCTGCCGCAACAGGCACGGTCCAGTAATCCGACTCGTATATCGAGCTTGCGATGTCCTTGATGGTGCTTTTGATCGTCTGGGGCGTTATGTTCATCTTCCTGTTGTACTCTTCCTGGATTTTTCTCCTCCTCTCGGTTTCGTCGATCGCGCCTTTCAGTGATCCGGTAATGACATCGGCATAGAAGATCACTTCCCCGTTTACATTGCGGGCTGCCCTGCCGGTTGTCTGTATGAGGGATCTCGCTGAGCGGAGAAAGCCTTCCTTGTCTGCATCGAGTATCGCCACAAGCGAGACCTCAGGCATGTCAAGCCCTTCCCTGAGAAGGTTGACCCCGATCAGGACATCGAATTCCCCCAGCCTCAGGTCCCTGATAATCTCCACCCGCTCCAGGGTATCTATGTCTGAATGGAGATACCGGGCCTTTATGCCGAGTTCAGTATAGTAATCAGTGAGATCCTCAGCCATCTTCTTGGTGAGCGTTGTAACGAGGACCCTCTCTCGTTTTTCGATTCTTTTCCTTATCTCTCCGAGCAGGTCGTCTACCTGCCCTGAGACAGGCCTCACCGAGGGTTTCGGGTCGATCAGCCCGGTAGGCCGTATGATCTGCTCCACGATTTTCCCGCCTGATTTCAAAAGTTCATACTCTGCAGGTGTGGCTGAAACATAGACAGCCTGGAAAACCCTTTTTTCGAATTCATGAAACTTCAAAGGTCTGTTGTCAAGGGCGGACGGAAGCCTGAATCCGAAATCTATGAGGTTCTGCTTTCGCGAGCGGTCGCCTTCATACATTCCCCTGACCTGAGGTACAGTTGCATGTGATTCGTCGATCACCGTAAGGAAATCCTCAGGAAAATAGTCCATCAGCGTATAGGGCGGCTCACCGGGGGCCCTTCCGCTGAGATGCCTCGAATAATTCTCTATGCCATGGCAGTAATTGAACTCTTTCAGCATCTCCATGTCGAACCGCGTGCGTTCTTCTATCCGGCGGGCTTCTGCAATCTTGCCCTGTTTGAGGAATTTCTCGACAGCATCCTTCAGCTCTTTTTTGATGTTGCCGAGCGCCTGTTCCAGGCGGTCTCTCGGCGTAAGCCAATGGCTGTTGGGAAAAAGGGCTATCTTTTCGATCTTTTTAATCCTGCTGCCGCTCAGCGGATCTATTTCATGGATCGCATCGATCACATCTCCGAAAAATTCCAGCCTGATCGCGCGGTCGAGGGCAAAGGAAGGATACACTTCTACCACGTCACCCCTCACCCTGAAGCTCCCCCGTTTGAACTCAGTGTCAGACCTGTTGTACTGTATCTCAACCAGCCTGCCCAATATCTCATCCCGCTCAGTCTGCATGCCCTCCTCGAGGCGGAGATGCATATCCATATAATCCGCGGGAGAACCTATGCCGTAGATACAGGAAACCGACGCGACCACAATGACATCTCTCCTTTCGAGCACCGCCCGCGTGGCGGAATGTCTCAGCCGGTCGATATCGTCATTGATGAGCGCGTCCTTTTCTATGTAGGTGTCGGTTGTAGGGATATAGGCCTCGGGCTGGTAGTAGTCATAATAGCTGACGAAAAATTCCACGGCGTTTTCCGGGAAGAGTTCTCTGAACTCACCATACAGCTGCGCGGCGAGGGTCTTGTTGTGGGCCATGACAAGGGTGGGCCTTGCCGCCGCCTCAATCACATTGGCTATCGTAAACGTCTTGCCTGATCCGGTCACCCCAAGGAGCACCTGATGTCTCTCCTGCCGGTTGAGGCCATTCAGCAATTTTTGTATGGCCGCCGGTTGGTCCCCCTTTGGAATGAAGTCGGATTTCAGTCTGAACTGTGACATGATTTTGCTTTTATTAAAGGATCATAACAGAAGCCAACGTTGATTTATAAAATCCCTCCGCGCCTCCCTTTTCCAAAGGGCGGAAGAATGCCCCTCTTTTGAAAAGAGGGGAAGGGGAGATTTTCTGATTAATGTTCATTCTATTTCAAGTCTGTTAATATCTGAACTGCTTTCAGCAGGATCTGTCTCCCTGCGGATCTCTATACTATCATCAGCGGGCTCTTGATTATCTCGTTCCTCTGTGCAGACCTGACGGTGTTTTCGAGCAGCATGGCGATGGTGACCGGGCCGACCCCGCCGGGGACCGGCGTTATCATCGAGGCTTTTTCTGCAACAGGTTTAAAATCAACGTCTCCGGTGATCGTCCCGTTTTTCAGCATATTTATGCCGATATCAACAACTATCGCCCCCTTTTTTACCATGGTGCCCCTGATGAGCCCTGCCTTCCCGGTAGCACTGCAGAGGATGTCGGCCTGTCTGGTAAAATGGGCAAGATTTTGCGTTTCCCTGTGGCATACCGTCACCGTGGCCTCCTTGGCAAGAAACATCAGAGAAAGCGGCTTGCCCACCGCAAGACTCTTGCCGATAATTACCGCATGCTTCCCCTTGATCTCAATCTTGTGATGCTCCAGCAGCCGTATTACGCCATAGGGGGTACAGGGCAGAAAACTCCATATGGAAGGGAGAAGCTTAAAATACTGGTGCAGATCCTTGCCGCCGCCCTTGAACAGCTGGAACGTTGATTCGTCCGCGGCGAGTCTGCCGACAGAGATGGCCCCGAGCCCGTCAACATCTTTTTCGGGCACAATAGAATTTATGACTCTCCGCGCGTTGATATGCACAGGCAAAGGCATCAGGAGGAGCAGACCGCTGATCCTCTCATCTCCGTTTATCGAATGAACGGTATTCAGGATTTCATTGAGCGTGGCAGTCCGGGGAAGTCTGTATTCATAGGCGGTTATGCCAACCTTCCTGCAGGTCCCGACGGTTGTCTTGAAATACTGCAGCGACGCCGGATTATCGCCGACCAGCAGCAGTGCGAGCCCGACATCGATGCCGAACTTGTTCAGGGCCTCAACTTCTTTTTTTACGTCAGATTTAATCTCTTCAGCGAGCTTTTTTCCGTCAAGGATATTCCCCAATCTGCACCTCCTTAGCTTTGTACAGTGAAATCCATCATGCTGAATGCTTGATATAACCTGAACTCATGGTGCCGCATTTTCATTCTCCATCATACCGCTTTTAAAACCGACATAAAAGCCTCTGTATCAGAAAGATCCTCGAAGACAACATCGGCTCCCGCAGAGGAGAGGTCAACGGCTGAATAGGGGCCTGTAGCGACCGCCACTGAAAAAGCTCCATAGGGCTTCGAGCAGCTGACGTCCCTGGGCGTATCACCGATAACAACACAATCCCTGAAGTCCACCTTAAGCGCGTTCTGTCTGTATAATTTTTCGACCGCGATCGGCAGAAGCCTGTTTCTGTCTTCATCGTCGTTGCCGAAAGCACCGATGCCGAAAAATGAGTTAAGCCCGAAGAAATCAAGCTTTATCCTGGCACCTTCCTCTATATTCCCGGTCAAAAGCCCCAGGGTAAATCCCTGTTGCGCACTGAGAGAACTCAGTGCTTCCCTTATCCCCGGCTTTACATGTCCCCGGGTATTCCCGATGTTTTGCCTTAAATGCCTGATATAGCTCCGGTAAAACTCCGGAATGATGCCGTTGGAACAATCAATATGATGGAACTCAAACCCCTCCCTGAGTATCTGCATGTCTGTCTTGCCCGCCATGCTTATCGAGCGGAAGGCATCCCTGACAGAAAAAAATTCCTCGAAGGCGAGGTTTAAAGACCTTATTCCCGCACCGCCGGAATCCATAAGCGTGCCGTCAATATCGAACAGGATAAACTTCATCTTTTTAAGATAGTCATTGCCGGGGCCCGAAGTCAATAATAACCCGGAAACCATAGTCTGACTATCCGGATATTCTGTGAAAAATCGGTGCTGACAACCGAATGAATGCCGTTTCAGAAATGACTAAGGCCGTCTCTCGCTCACGACGACGTTGTTCTTGCCGTTTCGTTTGGCCTGGTAGAGAGACTCGTCGGCCGCAAGGATGAGGTCTTTTGCGGTTTTGGCATTGTCAGGACAGGTTGAAGCACCTATGCTTACGGTGATATGCAAATTGATTGTTCCTTCTTCAAAAACATGTTCTTCCAGATTCCTTCTTATCCTCTCGGCAACCAGCTTTGCGCCGGTGAAACCGGTTGAGGGGAGAATCACTGTAAATTCCTCGCCGCCGTAGCGAAACGCAAGGTCGTTTTCCCTTATGGAAAACATGATCGACCTCGCCGTGTCCCTGAGTACAGAATCTCCGACCATATGTCCATAGGTGTCGTTTATTTTTTTGAAGTCATCGATGTCCAGCATCAGGAGCGACAGTTTTGTGCCGTATTTTTCGAATTCGAGAAATTTCTTGTCAATCGAGGTTCTGAAATGTCGCTGCGCGAAGATGCTCGTCAGTTCGTCGGTTATCGCCAGATGATACAGCAGCGCATTTTCGAAAGCCACCGATATATGACTCGACATTATTTGCATTAATCCCAGGCGCTGCAGGTCGAAAGGTTCATCTTTTTTCTTTATGATGATAAGGGCAAGACTCCTGTCGCTTTTTTGGATCGGCACATATATCAATCTGTTGTCAGGGGAAATCTCCTGCTCATTTAAAGATCCTTCCAGCCATTTGTTGATTACCAGGGAAAGAGGTTCCCCCTGCACGATTTTACTGCGAGCAATCTCGTCCCTCTCCCCGGTCCACGTGGCCATTCTGTATTCACCGTAGCTCCGGTGGAACACCATGTGTATTTCATCAGGGGCAAGGGTTTCTTTCAGGATTTCAAACACCGTGGTTCGCAGTTCTTCGAAGTCGATGGTCTTGCTTAAACGTTCCATGAGAAGATAAAGCAGTTTGAGTTCATAATTCTGCCGGATTATTTCGTCGATATATTTATTGACACCCCGCGATAATACGCGGGATAAAAAGGGGATAATGAGCGCGATGCAAAGCATCCCCGCGCTGAAAATCAGCAATTCTATCTTTGTAATGAGCGCATAGGTGCCGTTCAGGCTGCGGTCTATTATGAGCTTGCCGTTTATGCGTTCGGAGCGCGGATGACAGCCGAAGCAGGCCTCTTCGTTATATATGACCTTCACATTTCTGTGCACTTTCATGCCGTTGCGCTCAATTATGGTCGTTTCTTCATGCGGACCGGCAGCAGGATGCCGGTGGCAGCCATGGCATGAATTTTCGGCATGTCTGTCCAGGACTTGCCCTATCCCCTTTCTGTCGGAGGAATACGCGATCCTTCCTGTCCTGTCAAGGATAAAGGCCATTGTGATCGAATGGTTATTTTTGCCGATGTTCTCCATCGCGCCCTGCATCATGTCGGGATTCCTCATCAACATGAGACTGGACAGCGTTGTCTCTATGGCATGGCTCAGTTCCTGTGTCTTGCTCTTGCTGTCATCGAGCAGGCTTTCCCTGAGCATGGCCGCGATAAAAACCATTGTGGCGATGATGGAAAGCGTCAGTATCGCAAGAATGCCGAAAAGGATTTTCTTTTTTAAGGGGTAGACCCAGTCGAGCTTTATTTCTTCTTTTTTCAAAATAGGTTTTTTCTTAAGGATCGTGTATCATAATCTGTTTTGTATTTATTATAATGATCACATAAATTATTTTTTAAAAACAAGGGATATTTATGAAAAAAACATTAATTCAACTTATTTTTGACAAGGCGTTCAAATACAGCGAGGAGCCTGTTTTCAAGCTTGTCTCCGGAAGAATGAGCAATTACTATTTCAACTGCAAGGCGGTGACCCTTCATCCCGAAGGAATGTACCTTATCGGCAACATAATTTTTGATATGATTCAAAGCGCTCACCCGAAAGGCATCGGGGGACTTACCCTGGGCGCAGATCCGATCGCGGACGCGGTCGCCTATACCTCCTATCCGAAAAA
>JAOUFP010000167.1 GCA_029858145.1 Nitrospirota bacterium
AGGATTTGTTCGTGAGTCCAATTTGGCTTTCGTAGCCGCTTGGGTCGGCGGGACCTGTCCTTCAGCGTACTAAGGTCTTTCAGATCAACACTATCATGCCACCGATACAGTGTTGCCTTGCTGATCCCGAAAAGATTGCACACCATTAATGGTTGTCTCGTCTGTCGCAGCAGCAAAACTGCTCTCAGTTTGTTCAGCTCTTTCTCTGTTAATTCCGGCCAGTCCCGCTTCGAAAGACAGTGAAATCCTTTTGCCATGCTGAATACCTTCATTAAGGGGTTCCTCCTCCCAAGTCACCCCTCTTTTTTACACTGTTGCAGTCTCATATGTATCTGAACTTATTCAGTTGTTCATGCCCTGCGGACCCGGTATCCGCTTCCCTCCTGAGATCTGGAAGAATTTCAGCATCTGCTGGAGGTCATTTTTGCACAGAACTCTCAGACAAATTTGCTTGACATAGACTTATTTTTAGTTAATAATGATTCTATATAGTTAAATGGAGGGAAAATTGATGGAGGTATCAGCAGAAAAAATACCCGGGGGATTCAAAGTAGACGGACTTGACATAAAAGGAGGCAAGTGCGGATGTACTTCGATACTTTCCTGTTGTCACAGCTGGACAAAGATCAAGAGAAACGGAAATGCATTCACCTTTACCGGCAAGGCATCCTCGCCGGACACGAAAGAAACCTTCACCTGGGGATATGAAGTCAAAAAAGGCGATTTTACCGTCGAAGTCCGCATGGAGGACGCCAGGGACAAGGAAATTTTCTCCGGATACTATCCTCCGGGAATCGAGGATTGGATTCAGAAGGGATGGGAGGTTGTGAGCAAAGAAGGAGATCGTGAAGACTTCGGCCTCTGGAGATGTGCTGCATGCAAATGGCTGTACAAGGAAAAAGTGGAAGGCACGAGGTTCAGCGAACTTCCGGACGACTGGAAGTGTCCTGTCTGCAGGGCAGGAAAAACATCATTTGAAAAAGTGGGATAAGGAGGAGAGAAACATGCAGGAGAAAGGTTTATTTTGCGGGATAAACAAGCCAAAAGATAGTGCGAACATGACAGATTTTGAAAAAAAGCATACACCCGTCATTGAGTGCCCTGATGAGGTAAAAGAGGGAGTTCCATTTCAGGTAAGGATCAGGGTCGGATCAATACCGCATCTAATGGAAGAAGGTCATTTTATCCAGTGGTTAGAGGTAAGGTTCGGAGAGAATCTCTATGAAAGAGTCGAACTGGCACCCGTATTCTCACGGCCTGAGATAACCGTCACCCTGGCAAAGGGCGGAAAACATGAAAAGGGAACCCTTCGCGTCATCGAAAAATGCAACCTCCACGGCGCCTGGGAAGCGACAAAAGAGATACGTATTGCAGGAGATGGAAACTGATCGTGCAAAGGAATGCTCAGGCAGGCTCTTCGCAATCGGGATAGCCCTTGATTCCGGTCTTTCTGGGCATGATTTCATAACATGGCAGCCGGGAAATCTCAATGGAAAAAAGGAGAAAGAGATCCTTTTTCAGGTCACAGCAGAGGAGGAAGATCATCCTGCAGCAGTGTTCAATATCCCTGCTTTCAGAGTAATGATGCAGGCGACTGGACAAGTGGGAAGAACCGGGTATAATTGAATGAAAACATAAAAAAGGAGGGGAAATGACAAAAGTCGGACAGAAATACAAATGCAATATCTGCGGTAATGAGGTAGAGGTGACAAAGGCGGGAGCAGGCACTCTCGTATGCTGCGGAAAACCGATGGAGGCGATCGCGTAATCGGCCTTCACAACCACCCCTGTCTCTTCCACGCACCGGATGAGGCGTATCTTTAGTCGCGGGGTATTTAACCAATATAATCATTCATAACAAAGGAGGAATTGAAATATGTGGAGATGCACGGTTTGCGGCTATGAATATGATGAAGCAAAGGAAGGTGTCCCCTTTGAGCAGCTTCCGGACGACTGGACCTGCCCGGTATGCAACGCGCCGAAAGACGCGTTTGAAAAAGTATCATAATAAGAAGAATTCACAACATTCATGCACACCGGCCCAGGCAGGCTGTCCGACAATGGAACGTTTTTGGCGGCCCAGGGGCGGACTGCCCGCCCTCCCCGCCGGTCATTTCTTCCTCGCCTTCGCCTCGTCCCAGAGAGCGTCCATCTCAGCCAGGGTCATGTCCGAAAGTTTCCTGCCTGAATCCGCGGCAGCCATCTCTATATACCGGAAGCGGGATATGAACTTGCTGATCGTCTTCCTGAGCGCGTCTTCAGGGTTTACGCCGATAAACCTCGATATGTTGACGAGCACGAAAAGGACGTCGCCGAGTTCCTCCTCAATCGCAACCTCTTCTTTTTTTGCCATGGCATTTTTGAATTCACCGATTTCTTCGTCGAGTTTTTTCATCACATCTTCAACCCTGTCCCAGTCAAAACCCACCCGTGATGCCCTGTCCTGAAGCCTGTGCGCACGGAGCAGGGATGGCAATGTCCTGGGTACACCTTCAAGCACAGATTCCCGCTGCTTGCCTTCCCGTTTCTTCTGCGCCTCCCAGTGGACGAGCACCTCTGCCGCGGTCTTATAGTCCGCGTCACCGAAAACATGAGGATGCCTCGCGATCATCTTCCTGCCGATCTTCTCAATAACATCGGCCATTTCGAACTCACCTTTTTCCTTCGCGATCTGGCATTGAAAGACGATCTGGAAGAGCAGGTCGCCAAGTTCTTCTTTCACTGCCTCGGGATCTTTCTCGTCGATCGCCTCGAGGACTTCATACGCCTCTTCAACGAGGAAGGGCTTGAGAGACTCCATCGTCTGCTCTTTGTCCCAGGGACAGCCCTTTTCACTCCGCAACGCAGCCATGATCTTTATCAGTTCATCGAGATTCATGGGATTATATTAAGTCCGGACTCCTTTATTGTCAAATAGACGCAATGCGGCGTTTGAGAGAACTGCTTCAACTCGAAAATAACGACCAGTGGGTATGAATGACAGAACCTATTCCCTTTAGTTGCTCGCGCAGAGACACAAAGTGCGTAAAGGGCATAAAGTCTTAGAACCTATCTCAAAATCAACAGTTTTGTCATTTGCCCTTTTTTGTCATTCCCGTGCAGACGGGAATCCGGTGTTTTCAAGGTGTTCTGGATACCCGCCTTCGCGGGTATGACAGCCTTTTCAGAAACAACCGTTTTTGAGATAGGTTCTGGTCTCATCTATTGATTTCTTCTGCGTCTTCTGAGGCTCTGCGGTGAAATGCCCTTTTCAGGATTATCCGTTATCACCTACAATATACCCATGGCGGAATTCCTCTATATCCATATACCATATTGCATCAAAAAATGCATTTACTGCGACTTCCTCTCTCTTCCCTTTGATGAGCAGTCCGCTAAAGGATATGTCGACAGTCTCTGCAGGGAACTGGAGATCAGGAGAGCTGCTGCCGGAACATTGAAAACCATATTCATCGGAGGCGGGACTCCCACCGTGCTCCCCGACGACTGTTTCAGGCAGCTCTTTCACTGCCTGCGGGAGAACTTCGAGTTATCACCGGAAATCGAGATATCGGTTGAGGCGAATCCCGGAACACTCAGCGCAGCAAAGATCGAGAATCTTCTCACACTCGGCGTCAACAGGATGAGTATCGGCATACAGTCCTTCCATGACGGTGAACTGAAGACGCTCGGCAGGATACATACCTCGGAAGAGGCCCTGGTCTCAGTACGTTTGCTGTTGACCGCGGGACTTACGAACATTTCGGTCGATCTGATGTACGGCATACCGGGCCAGACGATCGGGACATGGGAGGAAACCCTCGAAAAGGCGGCCGGCCTTTCGCCCCGGCATATGTCCTCATATGAACTCACTCCGGAAAAGGGGACCCCGCTCTCCCGCCTTATAAACAAGACCGTTCTCACCATGCCGGAAGAAGGGCTTATTCTTGACATGTACGCTCTCGCCATAGATTTTCTGCAGGACAGGGGATACGAACATTACGAGATATCCAACTTCGCGCTTCCCGGGTTCAGATGCCGCCACAATCTCAACTATTGGGAAAGGGGTGAATACATAGGCGCAGGGCTGGGTGCTCATTCATTCTTACAGGGAGTACGTTCGAGCAATACCAGCGATATCAATACCTATATCGAGCGTCTCGCGGATGATATCATTCCCGGGGCCGAGGCGATCGAAATCAGCCCTGAAGAGGCGGTCAAAGAGTTCATCTTTCTCGGTCTGAGAAAGACAGAGGGAATCAGCCTGCGTGAGGCAAAAACAATGAGACCAGACTTTCTGGACGCCTGCACTGAACTCATCGACAGCGGCAACCTTGTGATTACCAATAACCATCTGAGGCTTACCCGTAAGGGGTTGCCCCTTTCGAACATGGTGATTGTGCGGTTATTCGAGAGTTTAGGCCTTTAACCCCTGAAGGATGCCTTCACTTGACACAGCAGGGTCATCCGTAAAGCTTTTTGAGAAGCCATGCCATATTCTGGCCGAGGTCCCTGAAGGTCGCAATGCCTTCCTCGTCCTTCATGACCTCGCCGGGATTTCTGCCGAAGCCGAGGTTCCAGTAGCTCGACCCGGGTATGATCATGTGTCCGATGCCGAAAAAGTAGTTGATACTTGAATAGACATCGGTTCCTCCGGCCCTTCTGACAGCCACGACCGCGGCCCCCACCTTTCTCCTGAAAAGATTGCCGTTCGCCCGCGAAACAAGGCCTGCCCTGTCGATGAGCGCCTTGACTTCAGTGGAGACATTCGCGAAATAGGTCGGTGAACCGATGATTATGCCCTCAGCCTCTGTCATCTTCCCGACAAATGAATTAAGCGCATCGTCCTGAATGCAGCGCCGGTCCTTTTTTTCGAAACATTTGTAGCACGCCCTGCAGCCTTTGATATCGGCACCGCCAAGCTGTATGATTCCTGTTTCTATCCCTTCCTTCTCAAGCTCTTCGAGTACAACCCTGACAGACTGATATGTGTTTCCCTCTTTTCTCGGGCTGCCGTTAAAAGCTACGACTTTCATGGAATAACCTCCCCGTTGCAGCTTAAAGTTTATAAACCCTTTACGCGCTGCCGCCCAGGTCACAATATCTGTCAAGATCAACGCCGGTCAGGCGGGCTGCTGCTCTCCACCGTTCGCTGACCGGCATATTAAAAATGATCTGCACATTTGCAGGGGAAACAATCCAGCTGCCCATCATCAATTCTTCTTCCAGTTGATTCGCCCCCCACCCTGCGGATCCCAGTGCAAAAATAAATTTTTCGGGGCCTTTTCCCGCCGCGATGTCATAAAGGATATTTTTCGAGGCAGTAACCGCGAGATTCCCGCGGATGACGATTGACTGATATTTTTCGTCATGAGGCGAATAGATGACATACCCCTGATCAGGGTTGACAGGGCCGCCGTAATGGACCGGGAGACTCAGCTTCCTCTTTTCCATCCCCAGGGACTGCAGCAGAGGGTTTATGCTGTTCATGAGCACTTTATTGATGACAAGACCGAATGCTCCCTTCCGGGTGTGCTCGCAAATCAGCACAACCGTATGGTCGAAATTCGGATCGTCCAGACTCGGCACCGCTATGAGAAAATTACCTGAAATATCACCTGTATGCATTCCTGAGTTTCCTTCTTTTTTATTATATCATGTGCCGCCAGGAACAATGCACTCTTCAAATAATGAGTGCAAAACAAGACATTTTTTTCAGGGGGGTATTTTGAGCAGCTCTGTCTGCTGCATATGGCTTCTGAAAAAATACCATTGAGTTGAAAAGTTCTTCCCCTTTGCAGTAATATTCATAGTCATGCAAAAATTGATAAAGAATTTGATCCAGAAGAACAGCTCCAAAATTGTACTCGTTGTTCTCGACGGCCTCGGCGGCGTTCCGGTCGACGGCAGGACAGAACTCGAGGCTGCAGCGACCCCGAATCTTGACGCGCTGGCGAAAGAATCAGCCTGCGGCTTGCATATACCTGTTGAGATGGGAATCACCCCGGGAAGCGGCCCGGGACATTTTGCCCTTTTCGGATACGATCCGATAGAGTGCCAGATAGGGAGGGGAATTCTGGAAGCACTCGGGCTGAGACTCGATGTCAGAAATACCGATATCGCGGTGAGATGCAACTACGCGACGATCAAAGACGGTCTGATCACTGACAGAAGGGCGGGCAGAATTCCGACCGATCAGAGCAGGAAGATCACGGAAAGACTTCAGGCCGAAATAAAAGCCATAGACGAGACTGAATTGATCTTCGCCCCGGGTATGGAACACCGTTTTGCGGTGCTCCTGCGTTTCCCGGAACCGCTCGAGCCGGATGCCTCGGCGATAGACGACACAGACCCTCAACTCGAGGGAAAAGCACCTTTATATCCGGCTCCCCGGTCTAAAAACGCGGAGCGGGTATCACGAGTGGCCGAAAAATTAGTCAACACCGTTCACGAGGTCCTGAAAGATGAAAAACAGGCGAACTATATATTGATGAGAGGTTTTTCCGTCAAACCCGGCCTGCCGACTTTCCAGGAGGCATTCGGATTGAAAGCGCTCGCGATAGCCACCTATCCGATGTACGGAGGGCTCGCAAAGCTTGTCGATATGGATACTCCCGAGGTCACCGGCAGCGTTGCGGATGAGATAGACTTTCTCA
>JAOUFP010000168.1 GCA_029858145.1 Nitrospirota bacterium
CGATATGGCATCGTCGATTTCGACAAGAAGGGAAATGTACTTTCCATCGAGGAAAAACCCAAGAAGCCCAAATCGAGATACGCGGTCACCGGTTTGTATTTTTATGACAATGGAGTAATAGAAATAGCGAAGAAGATAAAGCCTTCCAGCCGGGGCGAACTGGAAATAACAGACGTGAATAAGGAATACCTGAATAAAGGGACATTGAGGGTTGAACTCATGGGCAGGGGTTATACCTGGCTTGACACAGGGACCCATGAGAGCCTTCTTGAATCAGGTGAATTCATAGCGACCATAGAAAAACGTCAGGGCTTGAAGATAGCCTGCATCGAAGAGATCGCGTATTCCTTGGGGTATATCACCAAGGAACAGCTTCTGCGTCTCGCGGAGCCTTTCAGAAAAAACGGGTACGGCGAGTACCTGTTTAAACTTGTTGAGCAGGAGTGATAAATGCCGTTTCTATTTACCATGCTTGAAATCCCCGGGGTCTTACTCATTCAGGCAAAGAAATTCGGTGATGACAGGGGGTTCTTCATGGAGACCTATAAGCATTCGGATTTTGCGAACGCGGGCATAACAGAGCATTTTGTGCAGGACAACCATTCCAGATCTGTCAGGGGAGTGCTGAGAGGACTTCATTATCAAAAGAACCCCCATGCGCAGGGCAAACTGGTCCGCTGTCTGCAAGGCAGGATCTTTGATGTGGCAGTGGATATAAGAAGGGGAGCCGCAACCTACGGCAGATGGGCAGGGGCGGAACTTTCCGGCGACAATGATCTTATGCTCTATGTTCCTGCGGGTTTCGCCCACGGTTTTTTGGTGCTGAGCGAGACCGCCGAGGTCTTGTATAAATGCACAGAGGAATATACGCCTGAAGATGACCGCGGCATACGCTGGAATGACCCGGCAATAGATATCCGCTGGCCGGTAACTGACCCGGTCCTTTCAGAAAAAGACAGGACTCAGCCGCTCCTGAAGGACGCGGACAACAATTTCGTAATCCGGAATTCACAATGAGATATCTGATAACCGGCAGAAACGGGCAGCTCGCTCAGACTTTCATAAGGAGATTTGAAAGAGAGGGGATCGAGTTCCTCGCCCCTGTTGAATCAGATTTCGACATTACTGATGTGAGCAGGGTGATGACGGTCGTTGAGGAATCAAGGCCAAGTGTTATCATTAATTGCGCTGCCTACAACCTTGTGGACCAGGCGGAAAATGAGTCTGAAAAGGCATTTGCAGTAAATGCGGAGGGGCCCAAAATACTTGCCAGGGCTGCGCAGGCACATGGCTCCTTTTTCGTACATTTCAGCTCTGATTATGTTTTTGACGGGATGAAGGAAAACGGGCTCTACCGGGAAAATGATGCCACCAACCCCCTTAATGAATACGGCAGGAGCAAACTTGAGGGAGAACATCTGGTTCGGGAAGAAAGCGGAGAATCTCTTGTTTTCAGGTTGAGCTGGGTTTTTGGCGAGGGGAAACAGAACTTTATCACAAAACTCGCGGAATGGGCTGAAAAGAGCGAATATCTGAAAATCTCCTGCGACGAATTTTCGGTGCCTACCTATACCGATACTGTAGTCGACGTGACGCTGAAGGCTCTGGACAAAGGGGTAACCGGACTCTATCACCTGACGAACAGCGGTTTTTGTTCACGGTATGAATGGGCAAAACAGATCCTCAGCAGCGCGGGGATAAAAAAATTCATCAGACCTGTATCGATGGATGTGTTCAATCTTCCGGCCAGGCGGCCGAAGTTCTCCGCCATGAGCAACCAGCTGATTGCTGATCTGTCTGGTGTTCACATCCCCACATGGGAGGAAGCCGTCAGCGCCTTCCTGCATGAGAAGGGAAGCAGGCATGAGTGATATCGGAAACGCACTTCCCGCTTCTCAGGAATCCGGGTCACTAACGCCCCCCTCGGCAAACATCCTTGTTACCGGAGGGGCGGGGTTTATCGGTTCGAATTTCGTCAGGTATCTGCTCGAAAAAACTGATTTTCATGGCACGCTCGTAAACTACGACAAGCTGACCTACGCGGGCAATCTCCTGAACCTCTCTGATATGAATGAAAAGCATGGCGGCACGTCCTACTTTTTTGTGCGCGGCGATATCCTGGATTATGAAAAGCTTAAGGATGTTTTTGACCGGTACCGCATCTCGGTCGTCGTCCACTTTGCCGCGGAGAGCCATGTGGACCGTTCGATCTTCGGACCGAAGGATTTTATTGAAACGAATGTGAACGGGACTTTCACCCTCCTTGAGGCCGCGCGGCAGTTCTGGGCAGACAGAAAGGATGTGCGATTTCATCACATCAGCACTGATGAGGTATACGGCTCCCTGGGCGATACAGGCTATTTTTATGAGACAACCCCCTATGACCCGAGAAGCCCCTACTCCGCCTCCAAGGCAGCATCGGATCATATTGTCAGGGCGTATTTTCATACATACGGTTTGCCTGTGACGATTTCAAACTGTTCAAACAATTACGGTCCTTATCACTTTCCCGAAAAACTTATTCCGCTCATCCTTTTGAATGCAATCGGGGGGAACCCGCTTCCTGTTTACGGAGACGGGAAGAATGTGAGAGACTGGCTCTATGTCGAAGACCATTGTGAAGCGGTCTGGCGTATCCTGAATAAAGGAAGGTCAGGTGAAACGTATAATGTCGGCGGCGAATGCGAGAAACAGAATATCGAGGTCGTCAGGGAAATCTGCGATATCCTGGAGGAGCTCCTTCCGCTGAAAGATAATCCAGCAGCCCAAAAGCAGGCGCCGCACATTACCCGTTACAGCGACCTCGTCACCTTTGTCACTGACCGCCCTGGGCACGACCGGCGCTACGCGATCAACTGCGACAAAATCAAACAGGAACTGGGATGGAGACAGAAATATGATTTTAAAAATGGTCTCAGGAATACGGTGTTATGGTACATTCACAACGGGAAATGGGTGGAGGGCGTGAGAAGCGGTGAATATACCAGATGGATTGAGACTAACTATCAGGGCCGATAAGGGGATACCGCGCAATATTTCCATTGAATTCATCCTTATGCAGTGCGTTTATTCCGCTAAATAATCCGAGTATGAGACAGATATAGGTAAAAGGGATGATCTCGAAAAAAGAATGAAAGATAATTACACCCATAAAAACGGTAAATATCGCAAACAGTAAGGTATTTTTTCTGCCTTCGTGGGAATTTTTTATGGATTTATAAATAGAAACGAGACAGTAGCCTATCAAATACATATAAAATATCAATCCGGCAAATCCCTGATGAAACAACACATTGAGCATTTCATTATGACTGTGAGCTCCGATCTTTTGAATTATAGCAAGTTCGTTTTTTTTATCGAGAATAAAAGGATGCCCGTCCCACATAATTTTGTCCCCATACCCCCATCCTGTTAAAGGAGATTCCTTAATGGCTTTAATATTACGTTCCCAGATTTCAGTTCTATTGTTAAAAGTTCCGACCTGTTCGGCAACAAGATTCACCGCATTCTTAAATGACGGAACTACAAGCCAAAACAACAGAAAACTGACTAGTATGCCTGTCCATAATGCCCCCATACCCCAGGGGGATACCCTGATATTCCTGACCAGAAAAACACTCCACATGCAAGCCATGAGAATTAAAATAAGCCATCCAAACCTTGAAAGACTCAGAAAAATTGCGGCGACTGCCAGTATGACTACTGCTCCTGACATATATTTCACATATTTTCTGCTGTCGTTAATCAGAAGAACTATACCGGAGGGCAATAAAAGATTGACTACCATGGCAAATTCATTAAGATTCTTACGGTAATGAAGCAAATGAATGTCCGGATTGACATGCGCAGTCGCATAATCGGAGAAAATCCCCTGAGCAAATGAAAAATACCCGCTCAGCAGAATAAAAACAAGAAGAAAGAACAGAAAACCCATTAAATCGGAAAGTCTACGCATGTTCTTTATCATCAGATAAACTGCGATAAACAAGAAAAGTCCGGGTAGCACTTTCTCGTTAAGTGAATCAAACGTAATTGAGGGATCAAAAGAGAAAGGGATAAGGAGATAACTAATAATCACATACGCCAGCAAGGAATAAAAAACACGGTTTTTAAATATTGTAAAATCACTTTTCAAAAACATATAAAGCATTGATAAGATAAACGTTACATAAGGAACAATATATTTTGTATCCCCGCCTCTTTTTATATTGGTTAGGATATAAAAAATAAATAAATAAGACGAGAACTGCAGAAAAACAGAAATGATGTTCTGCATTCTGCTTATATCATTTTTATCTTTTGCTGCAATTAAAGCTCTCATAATACGCCAGCTATTCTTCTTATCCGGCGCTTCTGACCAAAAAATAGCTTGTGAGGTAAAGCGGCCGAAAAAAGTAAAATCCCCCGGAAAGTCGCAGAACCTGCTGGTGAAGCGTTATCAGGAAATGGCACGAGAAAGAACAAGGACAAACCTTTTCTTATTAAGACCGCAATCTTAAACAGTAAGAAGAGAGGGCCTGTATCCGTAACAGTTATTATTAACTCTATACTTTTACGTACAGGATTTGCGCAAAAATTGAGACATTTATCCCTCATATAATCCTCTATCCCCATCACAGCAATAAGTCAACTCACAATATCTTATACCATGTAACCACCCAACTGTCACGCATTATTTAACTTCAAACTGACATGCAAAAAAAAGCTACGGCAGACAAAGAAACGGATAGAACTGGCGTTATATTGACCTGTTGTCAAAGTTATGTCTATAATTCGTTAGCCGCTATCCTGTGCAGCCACAGCGATGTGTTTTTTTTCGGGTCCATGCTGCATAGCGGCGGATTGCTCGCACTTACGCGTATGAGGAGAATGAGGTGCAGCGAGAAAAACTCTCGATAACAATCATCACCCTTAATGAAGAACACAATATAAAGGACTGTCTTGAAAGCGTTCGCTGGGCCGACGAAATCATTGTGGTCGATTCCGGCAGCACCGACAGGACCATCCAGATCTGCAGGGAGTACACCGACTGTATATGGACTAATCCGTGGCCCGGCATGAATGAACAAAAGCGGATCGCCATGGATCATGCGTCCCATCCCTGGGTCCTCAACATTGACGCGGACGAGCGCGTTCCCGAGGCCCTCAGAGACCGGATACTGAGGATCTTGGAAACCCGGGACAGTGACGGATACCGCTTCCCGCGGAAGAATTACTTCCTGGGCAGGTGGATGCGGCATGGCGGGTGGTATCCGGACCATGTGCTCCGTCTCTTCAGAAAAGAACGGGGAAGTTACAGCGGCATAGACCCTCATGACAAGGTGGTGGTGAAGGGAAAGGTGAGTACGATCCCCGTTCCGCTTGTCCACCACACGTATTCTTCTCTTTCACAATATGTCGCCAGACAGAATGCCTATTCAAGTGCAGCTGCCGGGGCCCTGGCACTCACGGGGAAAAAAATATCCCCCTTCCTCATCCCCCTGAAAACCATCTGGAAATTTATCGAGACCTACGTGGTCAAAATGGGTTTCCTGGACGGCTTTCATGGATATGTCGCGGCCATGGGTGCTGCGTTCAGCGCATTCTGGAAATACGTAAAGTTGTGGGAACTTACCCGCAGGAAATAGCGCCCCCTATCCACGTATTCACTAATTTCAGACGCATGGCTTTGAACAAAGCGGTACAGAAGCCCCGAGCGGTTTCTTTTGCCGATAGTCCGACAGTGTGTCTATAGAAAATGAAGAGGCAAAAGCCTCGGAGCGGAGCGAGAATGAGCGAGGGGCATCTGTCCCGCCTTGTATTCACAAATAATTTGGACTACCCCCTTCCTGAGTGCCATCTCCAGGCGGTCGAGATAATCGACTCAAGGTCGCCGAACCGCGGCTTCCACCCGAGCGTTTTCATCGCCTTGCTGCTGCTGCCGACGAGGACCGGAGGGTCGCCTGCCCGGCGCCCGATTTCGGTCACCGCGATTTCCCGGCCACTGACCCTGCGCACCGTATCGATGACCTCCCTCACCGAATAGCCATTGCCGTTCCCCAGGTTGAAAGAATCGCTGGTCTGCGCGTCCCGCACATACTGAAGCGCGCGAAGATGCGCATCGGCAAGATCTGTTACATGGACATAATCCCTGATGCAGGTGCCGTCTTTGGTCGGATAATCTGTCCCGAAGATTTTTACTTCTTCCCGTCTTCCCAGAGCTGCATCGACAGTCAGAGGGATAAGATGGGTCTCGGGATCATGCCGTTCGCCGAGTTCACCTTCAGGGTCTGCGCCTGCAGCATTAAAGTATCTCAGGTTAACGTGTTTGATGCCGTAGGCAGCGTCGTAATCCCTCAGGATATCCTCGACCATCGCCTTGCTTCTGCCATAGGGATTGATCGGACTCCGGGGATGCTCCTCGGAGATCGGTATTTCCAGGGGCACACCATAGGTCGCACAGGACGATGAAAAAATAAAATACCTGACGCCGAATTCCCGCATGACATCCAGCAGGTTGAGGGTATTGACCACATTGTTGCCATAATATTTTGCCGGATCCGTAACAGACTCTCCCACATAGGCAAACGCGCTGAAATGCATCACGGCCTCGACAGGATACCGCTCGAAACAGAGCCTGAT
>JAOUFP010000170.1 GCA_029858145.1 Nitrospirota bacterium
TAAGTGCTGCTTAATGTCTCTTCATCAAACCTGATTTTCTCAGGTAATTGAAAGCCTTTTTTCTTTAGGTTCATAAGGCCTCCCATCTGCCTCAAATTTATACGTTATTAAATACTCTGTCGCGGTAGCCGGAAGTCTGCTCCCGGCTCTCATGCCATTGCAATCCTGCCTATTTTGAGTACAGCTCAACAATCAGCTGTTCCTGAGCTGTCAGCTGAATATCCTCTCTTGCGGGAATCTGCAAAACCTTTCCCTTGTAGTTCTTTGCATCCAGCTCGAGCCACGACGGAACACCCCTGTGCTCTACCTTCGCTATGCTGTCATTGATAAGCGACAGTTCACGGCTTGCCTCCCTCAGCTCAATGACGTCTCCCACATTCATGCGGAATGAAGGGATATTCACCTTTTTCCCGTTTACCAGAAAATGGCCGTGGTTCACGAGCTGCCGCGCACTCACACGATTGGGCGCAAATCCGATTCTGTAAACAACGTTGTCAAGACGCGTCTCCAGAAGCTGCAGAAGCAGTTCGCCGGTGACTCCTTTTTTGCTCGCAGCGCGTTCAAAATATAACCGGAACTGTTTTTCGAGTATGCCGTAGGTTCTCCTTACCTTCTGCTTTTCCCTCAGCTGGATTCCGTAATCGGACAATTTTCCCCTGCGCTGGCCGTGCTGCCCGGGAGGATACTGCCTTCTTTCAACGGAACACTTCTCCGTATAACATCTGTCACCCTTTAAAAAGAGTTTTTCAGTCTCTCTGCGACATATCCTGCATAATGCTCCTCTGTATCGTGCCAATTTACACCCTCCTCCTCTTCGGCGGTCTGCAACCATTATGAGGTACAGGCGTTACGTCTTTAATCAGATTAATATCCAAGCCTGCAGCCTGAAGGGCCCTGATGGCTGACTCGCGCCCTGCGCCAGGTCCCTTAACGTACACGTCTACCTGTTTCATCCCGAAATCAACGGCCTTTTTTGCGGCTGCTTCCGCAGCAAGCTGCGCCGCATACGGCGTACCCTTCCGGGATCCCTTGAATCCCAGGTTGCCGGCGCTTGCCCAAGTAACAACGCCGCCGGTTGGGTCCGTTATGGTCACTATTGTATTATTAAAGGTTGCCTGTATATAGGCAGCACCCGAATAAATGTTCTTTTTTTCCTTCTTGACCCCTTTTTTCCTCTGAGCCATGGACTATGCCTCCTTTTTCTTGCCGACGACAGCTTTTCTCGGACCCTTGCGGGTACGGGCATTCGTTTTTGTCCTCTGCCCTCTTGCAGGCAGACCGGCCCTGTGCCGCAGGCCCCTGTAACAGCCGATGTCTGTCAGCCTTTTGATACCCATCGATATATCACGCCTCAGGTCGCCTTCGATCCTGTAGTCTTTTTCGAGCAAAGCCCTTATTTTGACCGTATCTTCATCGGTAAGGTCTTTCACACGTATGTCAGGGTTTACCTTCGCCTCTTCAAGTAATTTTTTAGAGACTGATCTCCCCACCCCGAATATTCGCGTAAGCCCTATCTCAATCCGTTCATTTTTTGGCAGATCAACTCCAGCTATTCTAGCCAATTTAAGCCTCCTTTGTCTGTTCCGGACGGTTAATTTTACTTTTGTTCAAAGCTCTCCATCCTGAACGTTTAACTTCTTTTATCCCTGGCGCTGTTTATGTCTCGGATTATCACAGATAACCCTGATTACGCCTTTTCTCTTTATTATCCTGCATTTAGCGCATATTGGTTTTACTGATGAACGAACCTTCATAATAACTCCTTACCTTGTAATCCTATTTAAATCTGTAGGTTATTCTACCCTTTGTCAGATCATAGGGCGAGAGCTCGACGGTGACCTTGTCACCCGGTAAAATTTTTATAAAATGCATCCGCATCTTACCGGACACATACGCCAGAATCACCTGGCCATTCTCCAGCTCTACCCTGAACATTGCATTTGGCAGTGTCTCAACAATCGTGCCCTGAACCTCTATGTTATCTTCTTTTGCCATAAGCGTTAATTATAGTTTTTTTGGTTGAATTTAGTCAATATTTTCGGCTTCCCTGCTGTTACCAAAACCGTATGCTCGAAATGAGCCGATTTCTTCCCGTCAGTTGTCACCGCCGTCCAGCCGTCTCCGAGCACTTTAACCTCAAAAGTCCCCGCATTTATCATAGGTTCTATCGCAAGGGTCATTCCCTCTTTCAGCCGGGGACCTTTGCCGGGAGGTCCGTAATTGGGCACCTGGGGTTCTTCGTGCAATTCCCTGCCGATACCATGGCCGACAAAAGTCCTCACCACCGAAAAGCCATTTTTTTCCGCATGGCTCTGGATCGCATACGATATATCGTTCACGCGCTTGCCCTCCACCGCATTTTCTATCCCGAGGTCCAGCGCTTCCTTCGTTATCCTGAGGAGTGCGACCGCGTCATCGTCAATCTTTCCGACGGGGATCGTAACGGCCCCGTCTCCATAAAACCCATCGAAGTAGACTCCGAGGTCTATGCTGATAATATCGCCCTCCCTAAGCTTGCGCGAAGAAGGGATGCCGTGCACAACCTCTTCGTTGACAGAGGTACAGATGCTGGCAGGGTAGCCCCTGTAGCCTTTGAAGGCGGGCTTCCCCCCGAGCGCTTTTATGCGCCCCTCGGCAAACAATTCGATCTCTTTGGTTGAAATTCCCGGCTGTATCATTCCCTTTATCGACTCCAGAATTTCTCCAACAATGCCGCCGGCCTTTTCCATTTTTTCTATCTCTTGAGGAGATTTTAGTACAATCAAGTTATCTCGCAATCATATAAAACGTCAATTAGTTGGGCGGAACATCTCGCCGGGGAAAAACTGCCCTCTAAAATACCCTGCTTCAGCCCCGACGGCCTTTTAACCTGCCCTTTTTCAGAAAACCTTCATACGAGCGGGTAACCAGGTGTGACTCGATCTGGGAAACAGTATCCAGCGCGACCCCCACGGCAATCAAAAGCGATGTGCCGCCGAAATAAAAGGGCACCCCGAACTTTGTTATAAGAATTTCGGGGATGACGCATACTATTGCGAGATATATCGCGCCGACAAAGGTCAACCGTGAAAGTACACGGTATAGGTATTCCGAGGTCTTCTGACCAGGCCTGATACCGGGGACATAGCCGCCGTATTTTTTCAGATTATCAGCGATATCCACGGGATTAAAAACTATCGCGGTATAAAAATACGCGAAGAAGAAAATCATGCTGACATACAAAAGTGTGTAGGGTATGGTGCCGGGCGACAACTGCTTTGCTATTGACTGCACCCAGGGCACGGGAATGAATCCTGCAACCGTTGCCGGAAACATGATGATGGAGGATGCAAATATCGGCGGAATAACTCCCGCAGTATTGATTTTTAAGGGCAGATGGGTCGACTGTCCTCCGTATACCTTCTTTCCGACAACCCTCTTTGCATACTGTACTGGTATCTTCCTCTGTCCCCTCTCAAGGAGGATGATGGCTCCGACAACCGCAACCATCATGACGACAAGGAAGATGACGAAGAAAATCGAGAGTTCATTGGCCTGTACCAGCCTTACGGTACTGATAATCGCATTGGGAAAGCGCGCCACGATTCCGGCGAAGATGATGAGCGAGATACCGTTTCCTATGCCTCTCTCCGTAATCTGCTCACCCAGCCACATGATGAAGGCGGTTCCGGAAGTAAGGGTGATCATCGTTGTCAGCTTGAAGGACAACCCCGGATTCTGCACGAAAAGACCATTCTGCATGCTCTCAAGTCCGGCAGCTATTCCGAAGGACTGAATCGCACTGATAAGAACCGTCCCGTATCTCGTATATTTGGTGATCTTTTTCCTGCCTGCTTCCCCTTCCTTTGCGAGCTTCCCGATGGCAGGGATAACGACCGTCAGCAGCTGCATGATAATCGAGGCGCTGATATACGGCATGATTCCCAACGCAAATATCGTCACCTTCGACAGGGCACCGCCGGAAAACATATCAAAGAAGCCCATGAAGGCGCCGCCTTTTTCAGTCAGAAACCTGCTTAATGCCTCGCCGTTGATGCCTGGAGTGGGAATATGGCAGCCGATCCTATAGACTGTCAGGAGAGCAAGTGTAAAAAAGATACGTTTTTTGAGCTCTTCTACCTTGAATATATTCTGAACATTCGCAAAAAGGCCCAAGCTATATTACCTCTGTCTTGCCGCCGGCCGCCTCAATTTTGGCAGTGGCAGCAGCGCTAAAAGCATGGGCCTTGATCGTAACGGGTCTCTGAATACTCCCGTTGCCAAGCACCTTGATACCATCTTTCACATCCTTAATAACACCTTTTTCGACGAGGAGTTCAGGAGTTACAACAGCATCATCCTTCATCGCATCGATGGCATCCAGGTTGATAATCGCGAACTCTGTCTTGAAATGGTTTTTAAATCCTCTTTTGGGGATTCTTCTCTGCAGAGGCATCTGTCCGCCTTCAAAACCGGCGCCTTTCTGCCCTCCGGATCTGGCCTTCTGACCTTTATGGCCCTTGCAGGACGTCTTTCCATGCCCGGAGCCAACTCCCCTTCCAACTCTTTTCTTATTCTTTGTGCTGCCCTCAGCAGGCCTTATATCCTCAATCCTCATAGTAAAAGTCAAACCTCCAGACTATTCGTCCACTTTTTCGAAAGATACAAGGTGAGACACCTTGTTAATCATGCCCATCGTCGCCTTGTTATCCGCTTTTTTCACGGTACTCCCTATTTTCTTCAGCCCCAGCGCCTGTAATACCTTCTCCTGTTTCGGGGTTATTCCTATATAGCTTCTTTTTAACACTATTTTTACCATTTAGCTAACCGCCTCCTGAGCTTCTTCCTCTCCGCGGCCCCTGAGTTTTACCACAAAATCAGGATCCTTCAGATTCGTAAGCCCGTCAATCGTTGCCTTTACGGAATTGTACGGATTATGATTGCCCAGGCATTTCGCAACAATGTCCTGTATTCCGGACACTTCAAGAATTGCCCTGACAGCGCCGCCGGCAATCAGGCCGGTCCCTTTCTGGGCAGGGTTCATAACAACCGAGCCTGAACCATATCTGCCGACAATTCTGTGAGGTATCGTCCCGTCTTTCAAGGGAAATTTCAAAAGAGACTTTTTGGCCTGCTCTACAGCCTTTCTGATCGCCTCGGGGACTTCCGTGGCCTTTCCCTTGCCGATACCGACGGTCCCTTCGCCGTCACCCACAACAACCAGCGCCGCAAAGGAAAACCTCCTGCCGCCCTTTACAACCTTGGCCACTCTATTTATAAAAACAACTTTATCTTTGAGATTCAGTCCTTCCGGGTCAATCCTTCCCACCTTGCCTCCTTGCAACTTTTTCGATCATGTTAGAATTCCAAACCAGCTTCTCTTGCTGCATCAGCCAATGCCTTAACCCTTCCGTGATAGAGATATCCGCCTCTATCGAACACTATCTTCTTTATGCCTTTTTCCTGAGCCCTTTTCGCCAGCAACCCGCCAACTTCTTTCGCCGTGAGCATGTTCCCCTTGTGCTGCTGCATCTCTTTGACCGGGCTGTCAAGACTCGAGGCCGAAACCAGGGTACTGCCCTTTGAATCGTCAATAATCTGGGCATAAATATGGTTCAGGCTCCTGTAAACAGAAAGCCTCATCCTTTCCTGCGTGCCGGCCACTTTTTTCCTGATGCGTACGTGGCGTCTTTTCCTGTTGTCTTCCCTGCTCTTACCCAAAATTGCCTCCTGCAACGTTTCTGCTATAGGGCGCGTTAAGCCCCCAGATTATTTCTTGCCTGTTTTTCCTACCTTGAGCTTCATCCTCTGGCCTGCAAATCTGACGCCCTTGCCTTTGTAAATGTCAGGCTTCCTTATTGCTTTCAGATTCGCGGCTATCTGTCCTATCTTCTGCTTGTCTATGCCGGTCAACGTGATCTGGGTCTGTTTCTGATCGACTGCGGCTGTTATACCGTCGGGGAGATTAAACTCCACGGGGTGGGAATAGCCGAGCGACAGGACAATCTTGCTGCCCTGTACCTGCGCCCTGTAGCCTACGCCGACAATCTCCAGAACCCTCTGATAGCCGGTCGTAACACCGGTGACCATATTTGCGACAAGATTCCTGCTCAGGCCGTGGAGCGCCCTGTTTTTCTTTAAATCGTTCTCTCTTTCAACGAGGATCTTGTTTTCGGCAACAGAGGCCTTCGCTCCCAACGGCAACGTCCACTGGAGCTCACCCTTCGGCCCTTTTATCTTTATCGTATTATCCAGAAGTTTAACATCAACTCCCGCTGGAATATCTATTGGCTTCTTCCCGATTCTCGACATCCTGCTTCTCCTTTACCAAATATGGCAGAGAACTTCTCCGCCTACTTTTTCCCTTCGACACGCCTTACCGGTGAGAATACCCTTGGAGGTAGTAAGTATGGAAATGCCGACCCCGCCCATAACCATCGGTATCATATCGGAATTTGCATATACCCTTCTGCCGGGCTTGCTGATCCTCTTCAGCCCGGTAATGATGGGCTGGTTATCCGGAGCATACTTGAGGGTAATCCTCAGGATACCCTGTTTCTTGTCCTTCAGGATTTTATATGCCCTGATAAAACCTTCCTCTTTTAAAATCTTTGCCATATCAAGCTTCATCCTGGAAGCA
>JAOUFP010000169.1 GCA_029858145.1 Nitrospirota bacterium
TCAGAGGAAAAGCGATATTTTTCTCAGACTGACAAATACCCTCAACCTGCAGATCATGAACCTCCAGTCGACAGTCGACTCTCTTAAAGAAGCGTACTTGCAGTCGCAGGAATCCGACAAAAACAAAACATTTTTTATATCCAATGTTTCTCATGAGTTACGGGCGCCTCTTTCATCGATACGTTCTTTTTCAGAGATACTGCAGACCTATGATGACATTGATGCAGAGACCCGTCAGGAATTTCTGGATATCATAAACGGCGAAAGCGAAAGGCTTACGAAACTTACCAATGAAATACTGGATTTCTCAAAAATTGACTCCGGCAAAGTGGAATGGCATATGGATTATGTGAAAATGGAAGACGTTGTAAGGTCTGCGGTGAAGACGATCATCCCCCTTTCAATAAATAAAGGTGTCTCTGTCGAAACGGTCATCCCCGAAAGTCTGCCGTTATTGACTGGTGACAGGAATAAGCTGTTTCAGGTCCTGTTGAATCTGCTGAGCAACGCTGTCAAGTTCACGAACCAGGGCAAGATTACCGTTGGGATTGAGGACATGCGAGACAAGGTAAAGATTTTTGTTTCCGACACCGGTGAGGGCATTTATCCTGAAGAGAAAGAAAAGATATTCGATGAGTTCTACAGGATAGGCGATGAACTTTATGGAAGACCTGCTGGCTCGGGGCTGGGTCTCAGCATCGCAAAGAAGATCGTTGAGGCCCACGGAGGAAATATTCAGGTTGAGAGTGAACTCGGGAAAGGGAGTACTTTTTTTTTCTTTCTGCCTAGGTCGGCATCGCCTGTTAAGAGAACCGGGGAGATCAGCGTTGTTGAACACGTAAGGGGAAAGAGGCTTTTAATCGTGGAAGATTCTACGCCCATGAGGCAGATTCTCAGAGGCGCGCTTGAAAATCTCGGCTATACCACAATGGGGGCAAACTTCAAAATGGCGCAGCAGATTACAAATACGGTGAGGCCCGATGTAATTATAACAGGATACCCCGGGAGCGGGGAGTATTTTGAAGAAATCAGGACTCTTTCGAAGATTCAGGGGATCCCCCTGGTGCTCGCATATATAATTAATGATGAAAAGTCAGGTCCGCAGATAGCGGTCAACAGGTATATTTCATATCCGTTTGACAGCCTCCAGATATTTTCGACGATTGAGGAAGTCCTTAGTAAACAGTCAGGCAGAATACTGATAATCTCCGATAATTCCGAAGAGGCGAGAAATCTGCAGATTTTTGTCGGGTCAAAGGGGTTCGATACTGAAATCGTTCCGGTCATTGAATCTGCTGAATTCAGGAGGCCTCTGCCTGACGCAGTAATAATCAGGGCTTTATCGAAGGACAATGTAAACAAGGCGGTTGTCTCAGTTCGCGGAAATCAGCTTACCCGTAACATTCCGATTATATTATCGTTAAATATTTTAATCAGGGATGTCCATTGCATCGGACTCGGATGCTCAGGCTACGGCAAGGGGCTTGACAGTCTGCAAACGGTCTTAGATGAAAGAAGGTGTGCAGATGCCGGAAATCATTGATCTGCTGGATAAGAGCAGGATTAAAGAACTGCTCCGGCAATTTTCCGATGCATTCGGGACATCTGTCATCCTGCTGGACAAGAATGAAGATCTGCTTTTCACGTTTCCCGAGAATATGCATCATACGGATCTGATGAAGGAACCGGTCTATCTCAGGGATTCGATTGTGGGTTATGTGGGGATTCCCAAGGCGGATAATCCACCGCGGTCTTCGCTTTGTTTTATCGGGCGGAACATGACCGAAATAATCGGCATGGGCTTTGAAGTAGACAGCCTTTCCGGAGAAGTGGCAAAAAACTACGAGGAACTTTCACTTTTGCGGAGCCTTTCCACAAGGCTCGGCGCGGCACTGAATGTGGATAAAATATGTAACGAGCTTGCAGATGAAGTCATGAACTTCTGTCCGAGTAAAAATGTGTCAATACTTCTCAGGAGCGATATGCTTGCGGATACATTGAGCACATCCTATATTGTAGGCTCAAAGAATTTGGTGCCGGAGAGCAGAAAAACGATGTTGTTCACTAAAGTAGCCCTCGGCGCCTATTCAAGCTCCGCCTCAATGATGTCTTTAAGCACGGACAGGGGATTATTAAAACACGCCTTCGATAAAAAAGAACCTTTAACTGTGTGTGATGTGAGCGCGGACGAGAGGTTCGAGGGGTTTACGTATCCGGTCAGCCGGCTTCTCATAGTACCGCTTATAGTTGAAGACAGCTTCATAGGCGCAATTGTGGCAACTGATAAACTGGATGGAGAGGAATTCTTCTCCACAGAGATCAAGCTCCTTTTCAGCATCGCGTCATATTGTGCGATCTCTATCAAAAAAGCGCTTCTTTATGACGGCATAAGAAGCTTGCTGTTCAGCACTGCCGAAGCGTTTTCTCTTACGATCGAGGCAAAAGACGTTTATACGTATGGTCATTCAAAAAGGGTTTCCGACATAGCAGCGGAAATCTTTAAAGAGCTCGGGTTGCCTCCGGAAATAATAAACTGGATCAGACTGGCGGCCCTTCTTCACGATATAGGCAAGATAGGCACCCCTGAAAATATTCTCAACAAAAAAGGAAGGCTCGATATCCATGAGATGGATATGGTAAAACAGCACCCTTTATCCGGTGCAAAGATGATAGAGCAGATACCCATGCTTAGAGACCTCTCCCAGTGGATTTTACACCACCATGAACGGTATGATGGATCAGGGTATCCTTCCCGGCTTTCCGGAGACAGTATTCCTATGCCGTCAAGGGTTATCGCAATAGCCGATGTCTTTGATGCCCTGACATCAGACAGGTCTTACAGAAAGGCATATACAAAGGGAGAGGCCCTGAAAATTATGAGGGAATCTCTGGGGAAAGAGCTCGATCCGGTCCTGTTCGGATATTTTGAAAAGATCGTTTCATTGCTTCCATGATCTCCAGTGACAAAAGCGGACCGGAGGAAGTACTATAAATATGAAGCGCTATGTCGGCGACGAAACAGTTTGTGAATGAAAAGAGGTGGATTATGGTCTGGAAATGTCCTGAGTGCGGTGTTCAGAACGATGACAGCGCAACGGAATGTTCGTGCGGTTACTCATTTTATAAAATGCTCGGAATCAAACCCGGGGCATCTGCGGAAGAGGCAAGACAGTCATATAAGTATCTGCTGAAGGTATGGCAGGCTGACCGTTCCTCTCAGGATCCTCTGTCGAAGAAAAAGTCAGAGGAGAGGCTCAAAAAGATAAACGAGGCGTATGACATTTTCAGGAAAAATATGCCTGAAAGTTCTGTTGGTTCGAATAAAGGCAGTTTGATCAAAGTTGCGGCATCCGCTGGCGCTGTTATCATACTGCTCGCGGGCGTGCTGGCGTTGACTTCAAGTGTGTTTAAGGGTGATAAAGCGACAGGACCGCAGCCGCAGCAACAACAGGATGAGGCAGATGTGACTGCCCCGCCTGCCGGACAGGCGATGACTGAACAGGCGGCCGTGCCTGCTTCCCCCGAAGTTTCGCAGGCTCCTGTGCAGCCTGGCGCGGAATTTTCGCCCGGGATACCCGCGGAGATCACCGAAGATGTGGCCATCGAGATGGTTAAGGGGTCCCATGCGCTCTACAGGAACACTTCTACCGGATCCCTGATAAAAAAATGGACTGAAGAAAATGCCGGAAAATATAAGATCGTAGGCTGGCAGGCAAAAAAAATGGACGACGAGAGATATCTGGTAAGCTATACCGCGATGGATGGTGCATTGCCGAAAGGTTTCTACTTCGACCTCGATATTAAAACCGGGGTGGTCGAGAACCTGGAGAACAACCCCGAACTCCAGAAAAAATATAATATAAAATACGGGCAGTAATCTGACCGGGAATGATCGACAAGATTTCTTTATAAGGTGTTGCTGTAAAATACTTTTCAGTCATCCATGCCCCTGCTGACCGCATTTTTGGGGTAAACAGCGGAGGCGTTGCGTGCCGGCTCAGCTGTTTTACAGGAGGACTGATATTTTTCCTCATTCCTCACCAAACTCCTTAATAATCTTTAAATTATCCTTCGATTTAAAGTAAAATACTTACTTTAATACGGGGAGGTGGAAGATATGGGACATATTAAAGGTCTGAAATGTAGAGAGTGCGGCAGGGAATATCCTGTTGAGCCGATATATGTATGTGAGTTCTGCTTCGGCCCGCTCGAGGTGGCTTACGACTACAAGAGCATATCAAAGACGATAAACAGAAAAAAAATAGAAAAACGGGAGCAGAACCTCTGGCGTTACCGTGAGCTTCTTCCGATCGATGGCGATCCCCAGGTCGGACTGAATTCAGGCTATACTCCCCTTGTGAAGGCTGATAAACTCGCGAAGGTGCTGGGTGTCGATGAACTCTATATAAAGGACGATACGGTTGTGCACCCGACGCTCTCGTTCAAGGACAGGGTCGTATCGATCGCGCTGACCAAGGCAAAGGAGTTCGGTTTTGACACGGTCGCCTGCGCGTCGACGGGAAACCTCGCGCATTCCGTTTCCGCGAATGGTGCAGCCGCCGGATTCAAAAGGTTTATCTTCATCCCCGCTTCACTTGAGGCGAGCAAGATCATTGCATCGCTCGTCTATGAGCCCAACCTCATTGCCGTCGACGGAAACTACGACGATGTCAACAGGCTCTGCAGCGAGGTGGCGAACAAATACCGGTGGGCATTTGTGAATATCAATATACGTCCCTTCTATGCGGAGGGGTCAAAGACGATCGGCTATGAAATCGTTGAACAGCTCGGCTGGAAGGCGCCGGACCATGTGGTGGTCCCCTGTGCCAGCGGCTCCCTGCTCACCAAAGTGTGGAAGAGCTTCAAGGAGCTTAAGGAAGTAGGCATTCTGAAGGAGTTGGACACAAAAGTGTTCGCGGCACAGGCCACGGGATGTTCACCGATCGCCGCTGCGATAAAGCAGGGCACCGATGTCATCAGGCCGGTGAAACCGAATACGATTGCGAAATCCCTCGCGATCGGCAATCCGGCGGACGGTTTTTACGCGACACAGGTCGTCAGGGAGACCGGAGGTTATGGAGAAGATGTCTCTGACCAGGAGATCATCGACGCGATCAAACTCCTTGCCAAAACAGAAGGGATCTTTGCGGAGACCGCGGGCGGAGTTACCCTTGCGGTCACGAAAAAACTCATCGAAACCAACAGGATAAACAGGGAAGGGGTCACGGTGATATGCATAACCGGCAACGGGCTGAAGACCCAGGAGGCATTGCAGGGAAATGTTGTCGCCCCTCATCATATAAAACCGAACTTGACTTCTTTTGAAGAGGTCCTTGAAAAGATACAAAAATGAACGTACAGCGCAAGGAGGTATACATATGACAGTAAAGGTAAGAATCCCGACCCCGTTGCAGAGACTTACGCAGGGACAGGAAGAGGTTGAAGGAGTCCCCGGCACGGTTATTTCACTTGTCAAAGATCTCGATAAGAAATTCCCCGGTATAGAAGAGAGGATTTCGGAGAACGGCAAAATCAGAAGGTTTGTGAATATCTACCTCAATGACGAGGACATACGGTTTCTCAACGCAGAGGAAACCGCGGTGAAGGATGGAGATGAAGTTTCGATCGTGCCTGCGATCGCAGGCGGAAGCTGCCAGGAGGTATTATGAAAAAAAGAGTTAAGCTGACGTTTCCGCAAAATCTGATCAAGGAGCCTGTCATTTTCACTATGGCGAAAGAGTTCAATGTGATGCCGAATATACGGCGGGCGCGGGTTACGGAAACTGTCGGTGAGATGATTCTCGAGCTGGAGGGTGACGGGGATAATCTTGAAAAAGGAGTGCAGTGGCTCAGGGAAAAGGGCATCGATGTCGAACTGGTGGAAGGCGACATAATAGAATAGCTGTGGGATTTGAGTTCAGCGCTGGCAGAAAAGTTGCGGAAGGAGAGAGAAACCGGATGTCCTGGCAAGGATTGATCAACGAATACAGGAGTTTTTTCCCCGTTACCGACAGGACTCCTGTCATTACGTTGAACGAAGGGAATACCCCGCTTATCAAGGCAGTCAACCTTATGAAGGGAGCGGGGCTTGAGCTTGATCTTTATTTTAAGTTTGAGGGAGCAAACCCTACAGGTTCCTTCAAGGACAGGGGAATGACGCTCGCGCTTTCGAAGGCGGTCGAAAACGGCGCGAGGGCGGTCATATGCGCATCAACGGGCAATACGTCTGCAGCAGCGGCAGCTTATGCGGCACGCGCAGGCATAAAGGCGATTGTGCTCATTCCCAAAGGAAAGATTGCGTTGGGAAAGCTTTCACAGGCGATGGTGCATGGCGCCTTTGTAATGCAGGTGAAAGGCAATTTTGACGACGCGCTGAATATAGTAAAGCAGCTCGTGGCGAAATACCCGATCACCCTCGTGAATTCGATCAATCCGTACAGGATTGAGGGGCAGAAGTCGGCGGCCTTCGAGGTCTGCGACCAGCTCGGTTTTTCTCCGGAGTACCATGCCCTGCCGGTGGGAAATGCCGGAAACATTACCGCGTACTGGAGAGGATATAAGGAATACAGGCAGGCGGGCAGGATAGAGACGCTTCCGGTCATGCTCGGGTTTCAGGCCG
>JAOUFP010000171.1 GCA_029858145.1 Nitrospirota bacterium
GACTTCACCATCTCCGAATAATGGTGCATGTTAACAGCTGAAAGGGATTTCATGGTCCTTACGATGACCTGGAGATCTTTGGAGGAAGCAATCCTTTTCCTGAGTTCGTCAGTCGTCAGCATATTCACTCCTGCATATATGTTCTGACCGCTTCCCGGGCGGCGGTGATCAGCTCGTATCTGTCTTCATCACTCAACGCCTCTCCCTCTTCGATCTTCCCGCATATGTCTTTCAGCTCTTCTGAAACGGCTTCCCACACCGCGTCTTCAGCGCCTGATATCGCCTCCAGGGGCATCTCATCGAAAAGACCGTCATTCAAGGCAAGCAGCACCGCCGTCTGTTTCGAGACAGAATACGGTCTGTACTGGTTCTGCCTGAGGACCTGCCGGATCCTGCTGCCGCGGTCGAGCGTCTTTCTCGTCTGCTCATCCAGACGGGTGCTGAACCGGGCAAACTTTTCCAGCTCCTCAAATTGTGCATACGCGAGCCTTAAATCACCTGCCACAGACCGCAGCGACGGAAACTGTGTTTTTCCGCCGACCCTTGAGACCGATTTCCCGGCATCGACGGCAGGCATGAGTCCCTTCTGAAAGAGGTCCGGAGAAAGGTATATTTGACCGTCAGTAATGGAGATAAGATTTGTGGGGATGTATGCGGAGATATTCTGAGCCTCTGTTTCAAGAATCGGCAGAGCGGTCAGAGAACCGCCGCCAAGGTCTTCCGCCAGATGAGTGGAACGCTCAAGCAGCCTGGCGTGGATGTAAAAAATATCTCCCGGATATGCCTCCCTTCCCGGAGGCCGGCGCAGGAGAAGCGAAAGCTCACGGTACGCGCGCGCGTGCTGCGTCAGGTCATCATATACGATCAGGACATCCCGCCCTTTTTCCATAAAATACTCCGCTATGGTAGTGGCTGCGTAAGGAGCGATGAATTTTTTCGCAGGCGGATCGTCTCCGGAGGCGACCACCACAACAGAATGGCCGAGTGAATCATGCCTGCCCAAATCCTGAATAACTTTCGCGACCGATGAACTCCGCTGTCCAACAGCACAGTAAACACAGATGACCTCTTTATCCCTCTGGTTAATGATGGTATCCAGGGCAATCGCGCTCTTCCCCGTCTGCCTGTCACCGAGTATGAGCTCTCTTTGTCCCCTGCCTATGGGTATCAGAGTATCCACAACCTTCAGTCCGGTCTGAAGCGGAACAGACACCGGCGAACGATGAATTATCGGCGGCGCCTCGCGTTCGACAGGCCTGATCTCTGAATTTTTGATGGTCCCGCGGTCATCCAGCGGCCTGCCGAGGGCATCGACGACCCTCCCCAGCAGCATATCCCCGACAGGAACACTCATTACCATGCCTGTGCGCCTGACCTCCGTGCCTGCCTTCACTTTTTCATCTTCTCCAAACATGATTACGCCGACTTCGTCATAGTCGAGATTAAAAGCCATTCCATAAATATTCCCCAGAAACAGAAGAAGTTCCTCGGATTTCACTCCGGGAAGGCCCTTGACACGGGCAATGCCTTTCCCCATGTGCTTCACCGTACCAAGCTCCGAGACTTCAAATGCGGCCTTCCGGTCTTTGCGCATCTGCTCAAAGAAGGGAAATATGTCATCGAGAACTGTATTCAATTCATTCACTTTTCTCTTCCCCCTCGGGAACCGTTTTCTCCTTAAGGAGTCCCTCGATCTCCCTTTCCATCCCCCTGAGATAATCCCTGAGGTTCCATCCCACTATATATTCGCCGGCCCTTAACTCAATGCCGGAGAGAAGGTCGGGATCGGTTATATAGCTGACTTCGACGTCCTTTAATACATGTTCATGGATATCGCGGGTGATCCTCTGGCGCTTACCCGCCGGGACCTCGAATGCACTCACTACCGCTATCTCCTCCCGCGACTTTTGCATGGACTCCCTGAGCTTTTTCAGCATCCGGGAATCCAGTCCGCACAGACGGTCCAGAAAGACCTCGACCATGTGCTCTTCGAGTTCCTGGTTCGAAAGATCCCGCAGCGCCTTTCCGGCAATGGAAAACACCTCTTTTGCGGTCTTCCGCCTCAGATCGTCAAGAAACGATCTTTTCTCGCGGGCAAGGGACTCCTGCCAGTCTTCCTTCAGTTTCGCGGTCTCCTCGCGGGCCCTCCCTGTCAATTCCCTTTTGAGTGCCTCAGCCTCCTCACCGGCCCTGGCAAGCATGTGTGCACGCCTTTCCTCAAGTTCCGCCTGCTTCATTCGGTAGTTTTCAGCCTCACTTTCAGCTTCCGCTATTTTCTCATCTGCCACACAGAGTCGTGCGGCAATTTTCTCTTCCCTTTTGTCCATCGCATCGATGATGCGGCCGTAAAGAAACCGTTTGAGAAGGAACAGCAGCACGAGGAAGTTTATGATCTGTGCAAATACGGTGAACCAGTCGATCAGCATGCTATCCTCCGGCTTTTTTGACGAAGTAGTCCCAGAACGGATTGGCAAAGATGAGTATCATCGAGACGACAAAGCAGTAAATGGCCGTGGACTCGATCATCGCCAGACTGACAAAAAGCGTCCTCGTTATCGTGTTTGCTTCATCGGGCTGCTGTGCCATCGCGCTTAACGCCCTGGATACAGCCATAGCCTCCCCGATAGCGGGCCCAATGGAACCAATGGCTATCGTCAATCCTGCCACAGCGATGGATACTATTCCCACAAGACCTGTGTTATCCATATTATTACTCTCCTTTCTCTGATTTTTCTTCCCTCTCCTTATACGCCCTCGTTGCCGAAGCGATATACACCATGGCGAGGACCGCAAAGATATACGCCTGTATCAAACCGGTCAGCAATCCGAGCACCTGCAATACAATGGGGAAAAACAGGGGTACGACGGAAAGCAGAATCGCGGCGATCATGGTGGCGCTCATGACATTTCCAAAAAGCCTGACTGCCAGCGCGACCGTACGGGAAAGCTCGCCGAGGATATTGAACGGCAGCATCAGCGGCGTAGGCCTCACGTAATGCTTCAGGTAGCGCGCAAGACCCTTTTCCGAAATGCCGAAGAGCGGAACCGCGATGAATACGCATATGGCCAGGGCCGCTGTCGTTGAAAGTGAACCGGTGGGCGCCTGATAGCCGGGGACGATGCTCAATAAATTCGAAACCGCGATAAAAAGAAACAGCGTCCCCGCAAAGGGAAGATACTGGCCGGCTTCCTGATGGCTCACCGCCCTGATCTGGCTTTGTATTCCGGTAACCAGAACTTCCAGGAGATTCTGCCAGCGTGAAAATCCCGTTTCCGTTGAAAGCCTCCGCGTTATTAACCAGGAACCCACCACCATAACAGCCATTACAATCCACGTGTACACGATAGTGGCATTCAGTTTGACCGTGCCGAACTGCCGGATGATGATATTGTCAGGACTTATCTCCATACTCTTTCGGCCGCTCCTTCCTTTCCTGCGCAAAGCACATTTTTTGTGCCTGTTTCTTCATTCTTGCTCTTCGTTGCGCCCCAATCGGGAAATATACTCTATCTGTATCTTCCTCCCTTTTCCATGACCTCAGTTCAAGAATCCGTTAGAAATCTCTCCCTTACGGAGAAGCGCCGCGTGACCACAGTTCTCAAAAGAAAGAAACCTGCGAGGCATGAAAGCAGATGTTCCCCGCCATAACCGATCACGATGAAAAAACCGGCGGTCACAACGGACATGCGTACCACATAGCTTATCACGCTTAAAAAGGCGGGATGCTTCGCCCCGGTGAGGCGCTTGACTGTAAGCCAGAGACCGCTGTAATTGATTCCTGCAAGCACTGCGCCCGCAATAAAAGATATCGCCATTTCCGCGATTTTCATGGTCATTTCTGGGGCCACCTCCTGAATAACATCCTGACGCCGACAGGGGATATAATGCAGGTCAGCACGGAAACAAAAACCATGGCAGAGTAAATCGGCCCCGGCACCACATTTTCACCGAGATCATGCACTTTATGCATAATGATCATGGCTATCTCCGCCCTTGGGATGAGGCTCGCCCCGATCAATACCGCACCCCGATCCCCATACCCGGAAAAGCAACAATTCCCGCACCCAGCACTTTCCCGATAATCGCCGCGATAAGCATGACAAAACCGAATCCAGCGGCATCGGCAAAGGTAGCCGGAGTCACGGCGAGTCCGATGCCGATAAAGAAAAAGGGAACAAAAAGCTCATAGAGCGCGCTCAATGCCTCATCGATCTTGACAGAACGCGGATCGCGGCTGAACACCAGCCCGGCGAAAAAAGCGCCGATCGCCACCGAAATTCCGATAAACCCTGTAAGCGCCGCAATGATAAAACCGGTCCCCACCACAAGCAGCATCGGAACAGGCTCCGGCTTCAGACGCCTGTAAAATTCAAAGTGAGGTTTCTCCGCGTAAAGACCAAAGAGGACACAACCCGCACCAAGAACAGCCAGCTCAAAAAAATATTCAACGGTAGTTGCCGCAAGCGCTGAAAAAAGATTCTGGCCCGTTCTCCCCTCAAAGACCGGAACAACGGAATAAAGAAGCGCCACGAGTACAATGGCCGTAATATCATCCATCTCTGACACATCGATAATTAGTTCTCCGTTGCGCGTTTGCATGACCCCTGCCTCTTTCCAGATAGCAAGGCTCACTCCAACACTGGTCGCCGACATCGCCGCGCCAACAAACACACTTGTGATAACAGAAGCCCCAAGGACATAATGCGCTGTTGCAAAACCAGGCATGGCACCGAAGAGCACGTCTCCAACCCATATAATGTTCGCCTGCCGCAGTTGCTTCAGGAGACCCGTGAGTTTGCTTTCAAGTCCTGTGCGAAACAGCAGGGCAATAACTCCGATATTGGCGAAAACTCCAAGAATCTTTCGTATATCCTGAGAAAGAAAGCTCCACCCAGTGCCACCGGCATTCAGCAGAAATCCAAGCAGTATGAATCCTACCAGAGAAGGCACGCCTGCATGTGTGAGGGCTTGCTTGCTGAGTATGGCAAAGATTATAATCAGACCTGTCAGCAGGATGATAACGGATATATTCGCTGTCTCACTCATTAATTTCTTCTTCCATGTCTTTTCTTTCGCGTGATACCCAAAACCATGCGTTTATGCATCCCACTATCACCCCTGTAATCATGAGCGTAAGCGTCCAGGAAATCCGGTCCGTCCAACGTCTATCGAGCCATATCCCCAAAGCGATGCCGAGCAATGTCGGTACGGCAATCGACCAGCCGATGATGCCGAACATGCCCAGGCCGAACCATACGCTGTGCTCACCACGCTTTCTGGCTTTGAGCCTGCGGGCCTCCTTCCTGCCCACTTCCTTCCGGAACTCCCCTGTCTCGTTGCCGTATTTTTCGGGCGGTCTATCCATCTGTCTATCCCAGTTCAATAAATCTTCTTACAAACCCGGCCTCCAGCCTCGCCATCGCGGAAAAGGCCGCCTTCTGCCTTTCGTCCAATGAGGCAAATTCCCTGTCTACCGTTTCCTTTAACATGCCGAGGTCCGGTCCCTTTACCGCGTTTTGTGTGGAAACATAAACCGTCCCGCCTTTTTTCACCAGTATTCCCCTGTCAATCGCGACGAAAACTTCTTTTCCTCCGGAAGAGACATAAGAAAGAATTCCCGGCACGAGCGCGGCCACAAAATCCACATGCAACGGCAAGAGACAGAACGACCCGTTCTCTGCTTCCGCAGTGATCTTCCTCACCTCTTCGTCTATAAAAACCGCTGAAGGAAAAATCACCTTAAGATTCATCTTTTTTTGCCTCTTCGATGCAACCGATCATATAAAGGGCTTTTTCCGGAAAATCGAAAAACTCGTCATTCAAAATGCGCCCGCAGCCGTCGAGGGCATCCTCAAGCGAAACGGATTTTCCCTTATGCCCGGTGAACTGCTCCGTCACAAAAAAAGGCTGGGTGAGGAATCTCTCGATCCTCCGGGCCCTGTTCACCACTTTCCTGTCCTCTTTGGAGAGTTCCTCGAGCCCGAGCATCGCAATAATATCTTTGAGCTCTTCGTAATTGGCAAGGGTCTTTTTGATTTCACGCGCCGTTTCATAATGCCTCCGGCCCACGATTTGGGGATTCAGCATCTTGGAGTTGGACTGGAGCGGGTCCA
This sequence comes from Nitrospirota bacterium, assembly GCA_029858145.1. Classification (GTDB taxonomy): domain Bacteria; phylum Nitrospirota; class Thermodesulfovibrionia; order Thermodesulfovibrionales; family UBA6898; genus JAOUFP01. Next base: position 6,115 of record JAOUFP010000171.1, read on the forward strand.
CAGCCGGATAGAAGCCCTCACTTGCCCTTTTTCTCGAAAGCACAATAAATGCTGACAAGTGGGCGAATGTGTGCACGGCTGAGGGGTCTGTGAGATCATCAGCAGGCACATACACCGCCTGGACCGACGTAATCGATCCCGTGCGCGTCGAGCATATCCTTTCTTCAAGTTCGGCGATTTCTGTCCCCAGCGTCGGCTGATAACCGACACGAGAAGGCAGGTTACCGAGCAGTCCCGAGACCTCGGAGCCTGCCTGGATGAACCGGAAAATATTATCGATGAGAAGAAGCACATCCTGCTTTGCTTCATCCCGGAAATATTCCGCCATGGTCATGGCCGCGTGACCGACACGGAATCTGACGCCGGGAGGCTCGTTCATCTGGCCGAATACCATGACGGTCTTGTCAAGAACTCCCGAAGTCTTCATTTCCCTGTAAAGCTCCTCAGCTTCGCGGCAGCGCTCGCCGATGCCGCAGAAGAGGCTCACCCCTTCATGGAT
>JAOUFP010000172.1 GCA_029858145.1 Nitrospirota bacterium
AAAAAATGATCGGAATAGACATACAATCCCCCTTCACTGATGTCAAATGCCTTGCAGCTTAACGAGCCGTTAATGACTACGTCGAGGTTGCAGGGAATCCGTTCTTTAGTCCGGGTTCTCTTTATCGGTTCTCTTTCCATTTTATTTTAAAGATCGTCTTGAACATATTGAGAATAGAACCATAATCAGTGTCTGTCCAAAAACTCGAATATTGTCATTGTCCGGCTTGCCCGCCCGCCGGCTGTTTGGAGGGACCGGACAATCCAGACCGTCAGAGCAGAAAAGACCAATCCGGCTACTCTACCGGCACATCAGTCTTGATATGCAGTTCCCTGAGCTGTTTTGTCTCTACGGTTGAAGGCGCTGCTGACATCATGCAGAAAGCCTTCTGCGTCTTTGGAAACGCGATAACGTCCCTGATTGACGTCGCGCCGGCCATCAGCATCACCAGCCTGTCAAGACCCAAGGCGATGCCTCCATGGGGCGGCGCGCCAAACTGGAGCGCATCGAGCAGAAAGCCGAATTTCATCCTCGCCTCTTCATCCGATATATTCAGGAGTTCGAACATTTTTTTCTGGACCTTCTGGTTATGTATCCTGATGCTGCCGCCGCCGATCTCATATCCGTTCAGGACGATATCGTAAGCTTTGGCCTTTAAAGATGAAAGCATGTCTTTGTCGCTGACATCTCCGGCAAGCATCTTTTCCACATCTTCATCAAAGGGCGAGGTGAAGGGATGGTGCATCGCCTGAAACCGCTCTTCCTCTGCATCCCATTCGAGCAGGGGGAAATCAGTTATCCAGACAAACTTATACCCCTCCTGTATAAGGTTGAGTTTTCTGCCGAGTTCGAGCCGCATACGGCTGAGGACGTCATAGACCACCTTTGGTTTATCGGCGACAAAGAGCATCATATCACCTTCTTCAGCCTGGAGTCGTTCCGCCATCGCCTTCAAAACATCCTCCGGAAAGAACTTTGCTATCGGCGAATCAAAGCCGTTCTTCACCTTTATCCACGCGAGTCCCTTTGCACCGAAGGCCTGTGCCTCCGCGGTCAGCAGATCAATCTCTTTCCGCGAGATTCCAGCCATGCCCTTTCCGTTCAGCGCCTTGACCATACCGCCTGACTGAAGGGCGTCAAGAAAGACCTTGAACGTCCCCTTTCCGGCAAGGTCCGCCATGTCCTTGAGCTCGAGCCCAAAGCGCATATCAGGCTTGTCGTTGCCAAATCTTTCCATCGACTCGCTGAAACTCAGCCGCTGAAAAGAAGGCTCGACATCAATATTCAGCACTTCCCTGAAGAGTTTCTGCATCATCCCCTCTATGAGAGAAATGACCTCATCCCTGTCTACGAAAGACATCTCCAGGTCGATCTGGGTAAACTCGGGCTGCCGGTCGGCCCTGAGGTCTTCATCCCGGAAACATTTTACGATCTGAAAATATCTTTCCATCCCCGCAACCATCAATATCTGCTTGAACAGCTGCGGCGACTGGGGAAGGGCATAAAAATGCCCCGGGTTCATCCTGCTGGGCACGAGATAATCCCGCGCTCCTTCAGGCGTTGATTTTGTGAGCATAGGCGTTTCTATCTCCAGAAATCCTCTTTCATCGAGAAAATCCCTGGTCACCTTTGTAACGCGATGGCGCAGGAGCAGATTTTTCTGCATCTCCGGCCGCCTGAGATCGAGATACCGGTGCTTCAGCCTGAGCGCCTCTCCCGCATCAGCAGCCTCTTCCATGCTGTACGGCAGGGGTGACGCCTCGTTTAACACTTCCAGTTCCCGGACATACATTTCTGTCATGCCGGTAGGCAGACCGGGGTTTTCCGTGCCTTCCGGCCTCCTCCGGATCTCGCCGGAGACCGCTATGACATACTCGGCCCTGAGCGCGTGAGCCTTCTCATGGGCATCACCGGAGACCTCGGGACTGAATACCACCTGGCAGAGCCCGCTCCTGTCCCTCAGATCTATAAATATCAGGCCGCCGTGGTCCCTCCTTCTGAACACCCACCCGGTCAATGTTTTCACCGAGCCGATATCAGTCTCTTTTATCTCACCGCACCCTTTATCGCGAATCATGAAACCTCTCCTATTTTCAGTTCCTTTTTCAGAATTTTCATTTCTTCTGAGGAGATTGGACGGCAGGCACCCGGTTTAAGCGGCCCCATCTCCAGGCCGTTGATCTTAATCCTCATCAATCTGATAACAGAATGCCCTACTCTATCCAGCATCCTCCGAATCTGGCGCTTTTTCCCTTCATAAATAACCATCTCTATCCAGGAGTTGCTCTCTGTCTTGCGCAAACGCTTTACCTTTGCGGGAGCTGATACCGTCCTGTCCAGCCTGATGCCCTTTCTGAGCTTTTCGATGCTTTCATCTTCCAGATTTCCCTTGATCTTCACCAGATAGGTCTTCGGTATCTTCTTCGAGGGGTGCAGGACCGCATGCGCAAACTCACCGTCATTCGTGATCAGCAGCATACCCTCTGAATCATAATCGAGTCTGCCGACGGGGAATACCCTCTGTTTTATGGCCCTTACGAAATCATGTACCGTCGGTCTTCCCTCAGGGTCGCTCATCGAGGTCACGACCCCCCTGGGCTTGTTTAAAATAAAATATACCTTTTTTTCCGGCTTGAAAAGCAGTTTGCCGTCAACCTTTATGTGGTCCTTCGAAGGGTCCGCCTTCATCCCGATCGCCGCAACTGTGCCGTTGACGGTTACCCGGCCTTCCAGGATAAGCTCTTCAGCCTTCCTGCGCGATGCAAGCCCCATTTCCGCGATGATCTTCTGTAAACGCTGTTCCATAGGACAATAATGATAACATAAAAGCATCAGTTATACACAGCACTCTGTTCTCTTTCCACGGCCTTGCCCGACTTCGCGCCGTTTCAATCATTCAATGAATTTGCTATAATGCATTATGCTGACAACGAAACGAAAACGCGCGCATGCGGTTTTTATGCAGGGACAATGAAAAAAGCTTTAAAAGGACCTTCCCATAGTATTGTTTTCACCGGTGACAACGTCGACAACATGAAAAAAGTTATCGGCAGTTACAAAAACATTCTTGTATGCGGAGTGAAAGGAGTCGGCAAGATAACAAATACCGTTCAGGCCCTGCAGGACAACACCAACGTTTACTACTCCGGCAACCCTGTCGATTTCGAAGGGAAATCAAGACCCGGGAGCTACGAAAAATACCTTAAATATATCCTGAACCTGAAAAAGGACATCACGAGGGTTAACCATTTAAGCTCGTTGTTCACCGAAAAAAACCGCATCATTCTTATCATCGACGAGATATACGGCAGATCAGAAGAGCAGTTGGCCGAAATAAGCAGGCTTTACGATATGGAAAACATTCAGATCCTCCAGATCGTCGGGTGCATGAAATCAATGGGTCCACTAATCGAAAAAATAGATGTCATCGTTGAATTGCACAATGACGGTGCTTTTATCGTGGATAATGAATTGGGCAGGGTTATCTGCGCCATATTCGGAAAAAAAGCAAACACCCAGTCCCAAAAGACGGGGCATGCTTAGGGGCAGCGCTATTTCACTATCCATTGCGTCCCGCAGATATACTGATAGCTGCAGTCCGGACATCTCTTTTTCCTGTCATTTGAAGGGCTGAACGGCACAGCAGGGTCGGTAATTTCCCTCAGGAGGCTGAAAATCAAATCCTTCATCAGTTCGAATTTCCCCTCTTCGTTCTGTCCGGAAAAAAGAGGGAGTTCTATTTCCCTGTTTATGACGGAACGCCCGAGGAGCAGGAACATTCCGTTCAGTTCCTGTATGGCCTTCCCGCTCTGCCCGGCATAGAGGAGCAGGTAAAAGGGAAGTTGTATGCTTCCGACAGCCTCTCCCCAGGATTCCCGGTCGTGAATATCCAGCCTGTCGAATTTAATAGACAGGTAATCGGGATTGGAACCGGTTTTATAATCAACGATAACCGTCTTGTCCCCCCTTTTGAAAACGGCGTCCGCACGTCCCCTGAGATGAAAGGAATATTTTGTGATGCGCATATCGTCTTCGCAGGAAAGAACTGTTACCTTCTCCTCCCTGATCAGAGGGAAGAAGTACTTTAAAAAGAAATCCCTTAAATGTCTTTTTATCTGTTTGCCCAAAAGATAGACCGCCCCTGAAGGGTTTTCCCCGTACTCTTTCGAAAACAGCCGGCCGGCAAGGGCATTGAGTTCATCCAAGTCTATGTCTTTTTCCTGCAAGAGGCGGTTTTTCCTTTTTTCAAAGTACTGAGAAAGGACATTATGGACAAATTTCCCAATGTCGACTCTTTCGATATCTCCCGACATCTCTTCTTTCTTATCCAGCCTCAGCACATAGGAGTAGTAAAACTGCAACGGGCAGCGCAGGTAGGTATCAAGCGCAGAGGCGCTGTAGGAAAAATCCCTCAGAAACCCGGCCAGGTCATCGGTCTTCGCGATATCCGCAGGGACGGGATTTTTGAGTTCGATCTTATACTGCACGGATGCAAGGTAGTTTTCCGTATCAGTCGTTTTGTCTCTCCTCTGTCTTTCCCAAAGCAGCCTCTCGACAAAGCGGGACCTTTCCTTCTTGTCGTTTTCAATGAAAAACAGGTGAACCTCTTCTGCTCCCTGCAGGAGCGTCCCGAAATTATATGCCGCGAGGGCGTCCCTGTCCTTATGCGTCGTAAGACCCAATATCTCACGCGCCCTGAAAGGCAGAAGGGTATCTTCTTTTTTTGTATCCGGCAGCACTTCTTCATTGGCATCAAGCACAAAAACCCTTTTAAACCTGAGGTTCCTCGTCTCGAGGAATCCGAGTATCTGCAGACCCTTCACGGGCGTGCCCTCAAAGGGGGTATGACAGGTCATGATGTATTTCCTGAAGAAAGTGAAATAGCTTGACCTTTCCGCAAAGACGACGTCCTTCATGAGCGAACGGGAGATGACTTCAAGCGAGCGGATGAAAGATTCAGAGAAGGGATAAAAAAGGGGGTGAAGCTTCGCGGTGCTGTTATTGAATATGTAGGTCAGCACTTCGGTGCATTTCTGCGAGAAAGCACTTACATCCCTGAAAGCGAGCAATTTCTCTATCGTATTATGGTGAATGTCCCTCAGGTGTGACTTGAGAAGCTCTTTTGTCATCCCCCCCTGCACCTGGGGAAGAGCATTCATCACAAGTTCAAAAAGCTTATCGTCGCCTTCTATCTCCGCCAGGCTGACGAATGTCTTTGTCCTGTATTTTGTGAGTTTTTCTTCCAGGGTATGGAACAGTATCCTGGTAATTTCAGCACTGCCGCTACAGTAGATATTCTTGGTATACGGATGAAGGACAAAATTAAGATAATCAGGCACATAGACACGGTCCCCGTCCATTGAGGTTATGAGTTCCATAATGTTATTGAGAAAGGCAAAGACAGGGGTCCGCTGGAGCGGATACCCCAATGAGATATTGTAGCTGTCCTCGTCTATCCCGGCAATTCCCTGCCGCAGAAGCGGGAAAAGGGTTTCTGCGGAGGGAAGCACGATAGCAGTATTCTCAAATAAAAACCGGTGCTCATCGCTTTTTCTTTCAAGCACGCTGCGCAGCGCGAATACCTGACCATGAGTATCGGGACTGCTGTAGAAATGGACTTCCGGGGTCCCGCCATCACCTTCCTCCCCGACCGGGCATATACCCAGATCAGCAAGTTTTTCCTTCATGCCTCTGCCGTCCTGAAAGATAAAGAGGGTACTGTCCGCTGCAAGCAATTTCCGGAACAACGCTTTTTCATACCGGGTAAGGGCAAAAAATCCAGCGAAAATCACCTGCTGAAAATTATCTGTTCCCGCGTCATCGATCATCTCCGCTGCAGCACGGTATCTCATGGACCTCGTTGAGAATCCCCCCAGCCTCACGGTTTTGTAAAATTCCTCATAGAAGAATGACAGGGACTGCAGCCTCTTTACGGTCTGCTCAGGTATGGCTTCCTCTGCATACGGTTCGATCGCCTTCACCAGATGGTGATCGATTCCCTCTATGTACAATTCCTCTATATCCCGGTATATCTTGATTCCCAAAGGGAAGAAACTGTCGGGTGCCATAAAACTTCCCCCGCCAAGCGGGGTAAGGGCCCTCCTGTGGATATCGTAAAGGAGCGAAACCGCATCGATACCGTCGAGTTTCCTCTCCGAAGACTTCCGTTCGTACAGATAATCAACAAACTCATCCATTGAAAAGATTGCGGGGGGCACAAAGCTTCCCTGCATTTCACGGGCAAGGGCCTTCCGCAAAAAATGAGACGGCCTTCTGCCGGGGAAGACAACCAGATTCGACGAGTAATCCCGTTCTCTCTTCTTCAGGTTCGGGATAATCTCCTCTATCAGACTCTTCCCCGGGGAAATAATCCGGACCTTCACGATAATCTCCTCACTTCTCTGCGGTCCGCGTGGGCGATAATCCCTTCGACTGCCTTTTCAGGGCAGACTTCTTTCAGGATTTTCATATAGGTCTTCATCTGAAGCCGGTATTTTCCCTCGTCGACGCCCTCGGCGCCCGTCTTGTAATCGATAATAGTTATTTTGTCGCTGTCCATAATTACCCTGTCCATCCTGAAAAGCCTGCCCTCTCCGTCGG
>JAOUFP010000173.1 GCA_029858145.1 Nitrospirota bacterium
TTCTCGGTGAGCTTCACCGCCTCTTTAAAGGGAATAACGCCTGCGGCAACGATCGCCGAATACTCTCCGAGACTGTGTCCGGCCATGGCATCCGCTGTGATGCCGCGTGAAGTAAGGACCCTGTAAGCCGCTATGCTGGCGGTCAGGATGCACGGTTGGGTCCGGAACGTCTTGTTGAGTTCCTCCTGCGGCCCGTTAAAGCTCAGCTCTTTCACATCATAACCGAGCGCCCCGGAAGCTTCGTCGTAGAGCGCCTTTGCCTCATCAAAATTGTCCCAGAGGTCTTTTCCCATCCCTACATACTGCGAGCCCTGCCCCGGAAATACAAAAGCGATTTTCATAATCCCTTTGCCTCTTTTATTTTTTTGGTCAGCATCGGAACGATCTCAAATAAATCCCCCACAATACCATACGTGGCAATATTGAAAATCGGGGCCTCGGGGTTCTTGTTTATCGCGACAATGATGTCTGAAGACTGCATGCCGACGACATGCTGCACTGCGCCGGAGATGCCGCACGCGATATATATTTTCGGTCCCACTGTCTTTCCTGTTTGACCTACCTGGTGCCGGTAGGGGATCCAGCCCTCGTCAACAGCAGCCCTCGAAGCGCCCAGCGATGCACCCAACGCCTCGGCGAGTTCATGCAGCAGCTTGAAGCCCTTTTCGCCGCCGGTCCCTCTTCCTCCGGAAACGATTACATTCGCTTCCTGAAGATTTACGGAAATGTCGGAGACTTCCTTGATTGTCTCGATCACCTTCGTGCGTGATCTAACGTTATCAGTCTTTACCGGGATGATCTCTCCCTGTCTGGACTCATCATACTCGCCCCTCTTCATCACCCGCGGTCTTACGGTCGCCATCTGCGGCCGCGTATGCGGACAGAGTATGGTGGCCATGATATTTCCGCCGAAAGCAGGGCGGACCTGGAGCAGATTTTTTGAGTCCTCGTCTATTTCGAGGGAGGTACAGTCGGCGGTCAGCCCTGCCTTGAGCCTTGCCGCTACCCTCGGAATAAAGGATCTTCCTATAGGTGTGGCACCGGCAAGAACTATCTCCGGCCTGTACTGCTGAATCAGCCCTGAAAGCAAATCCGCATAGGGTTCATCATTAAAAGTCCTTACCAGTTCGTCGCCACAGTGATATACGCGGTCTGCACCCCACCTTATCAGTTCCCGGGCATCAGCCTCTGTCGCGCCGAAGAGCACAGCCGAGACCTCTGTACCGAGCTTGTTCGCAAGGCCCCTGCCCGCCCCGAGCAGCTCGAAAGAAACTCCGGCGATAACGCCATCCCGCTGTTCCGCATACACCCAGACTCCGGAGCCCTCTTCCTTCTCTTTTTTGTCGGATGCTTCCTCTATCTCATAGATAGCGCCTTCGGGGCATACATTGAGACAGGAGCGGCAAAACTGGCAAGTTTCCGTTATCTCTGCCTTTTCGTCCTTCATGACAATTGAGTCAAAAGGACATGACTGAATACAGGACTCACAACCCGTGCATTTATCTCTGTTTATTTTTATAAGCATTTCTGACCCACCAGTTCCTTAATTAACGCGTCAACCTTTTCTTCAGCTGTTCCTTCAAACATCTTCCTGTCTGTCTTCACCTCGGGAGCGAAGATGTTCCTCACCTGGGTCGGAGACCCCTTGAGGCCGAGACTCTCTTCCGCCGCCCCGATATCAGCCGCGCTGAGCTTTCTGATCTCAGCTTTCTTGGCAGCCATCTTGCCCTTCAGGGAAGGCATCCTGGGGACATTCAGCTCCCGGACCACCGTAAGCAGTACGGGCAGGGACGATTCAACCACATCATACCCGTCATCCATCAGTCTCTGAACGACGATCCTGCCCTCTGCTATGTCGTCTATTTTCCGGATATACGCTATGTGAGGGATATCGAGAAACTCCGCGGTTTCGGGACCGACCTGCGCTGTATCGCCGTCTATCGCCTGTTTGCCGCAGAGTATGACATCCGCGCCGATATGTTCTATCGCCTTCGCGAGGGTATATGCCGTTGCCCATGTGTCAGAGCCCGCAAAGGCCCTGTCTGTAAGCAGCACCGCTTCGTCGGCGCCCATGGAGAGCGCCTCTCTCAATGCGGATTCCGCCTGCGGCGGCCCCATGGTCAGCACCGTCACTTTTCCGCCGGTCTTTTCCTTTATCTGAAGTCCCGCTTCGATCGCGTGCGTATCATAGGGGTTTATAATGGAAGGGACACCATCTCTTATCAGAGTGTTTGTCTCAGGGTTTATCCTGACTTCAGCGGTGTCCGGCACCTGTTTTATGCAGACAATTATCCTCATTTTTTAAAACCTCACTTCATTATTATAAAAAGATTTTTTTTCTAACTACTCTCTACTGTTTTCAGGAGGAGCCGATTTTTAGCAATGAATTCTATCACAGCCTGCTAATCGGGGTCAAATGCAGTTTTCAGTTCTGGTATGTTATCAAAACGTAGCCGGGTCTTCGGGAGGGAGTTCGGCTTCATCGAAGGGCATAACGCCCAGGACGGTCATAAACGTCTCGAAGTCCCTGAGCATTCGGGAGTAATCATACTCCGGCATATCTTCTTCTGAAGCCTTGTCCACGAGGGCATCGAAGGCAGCATAATCAAAATCTGACGCAGGGACTTTCGAACGGCGCAAGAGAGCGATGACAGTTCTTTCATCCTTCAAATCATCTTCTGCTCCTGCAGAAATCGCCTTCCTTCTCTCAGGAGAGGCAACATACCACCGCAAGGCGAACAATAACGCATCGTAAAGGGTAACGATGCCCGCCGATATCTTTCCCTGGCGCAGTCTTCTTTTTCCGCCGCGAATGTGAAGACGCGCCCTCAGAAGCGCGCCTTCCTCTTTTTCGAAGCTGTCCCTGTTATCCATCAGTCCGGAATGAGGCATACTGTACTGTTATTTCCCCCTGACTCTATCAGTGTTTTTTCCTGCCGCCGGACTGATTTTTTCCGAGAAATCGAAAACAGCGATATCACTGACACCGTGCTTTTTTATCGTTACTTTCAGCTGCGATAAGCCCTTCTGCCCGAGATCAAGGGATTCGGCAACATAGAGCCCCCTGCCCATCTCCGTCACCGCATAGGCAACATCCGCTTCCCTGTCATTCTCCTTAATAACTGCCGTTGCCGCGACATCCGCCTTCTCCACATCCTCATCGTTTCCGTTATGCACAATGATACCGACGGCATTCGCGTCAAGCTTGAGTTCCCGCTTGCCGGTCACGATCTCGACGCTGAATTTTTTATCTCCGGCAACTGCAAAAAAACTGTCTTCGTAATGCCTGGTAAAATACGGAGAGCAGCCTGCTGCCGCAAAAAACAGAAGAAACACAGACACAAGAAAATTCTTCATGGCATACTCCCTGTCGCGGTTCGTCATGGCAAACCTCTTCACAGGCCGACACTTACGCCGAAGAGCGTCCGGTAGTTCGTCTCGCTCTGGATGCCGTTCATATCCTGGATCGCCGGAATCCCGACCGAGATAAAAGCCGACACTGCTTTGTTCAGGCGGATCCTCATGCCCGGCGATACATACAAAACATGCGCGCCGCTGTTTTCATCCCTGCTTCCGCTGATCTCCTGCTTTTGTTTCCACTCGCCATTGGCCTCGAGAACCAGATCCAAGAAAAGCTTGCCCGGGACATGATAGGAGACCGCGAGATTGTAGTTCATCAAATCCCCGAGATCGGTATCCTGTGAACCTTCGGTAACGAGTGTGTAACGCAGATCCGCATCGAGCGAGATTCTTTCAAACCGCTTTGTCACCGCGACCCCTATAACCGGGTCCCAAGATCCGGAACCCGGCTGATGTTCGGTCTCAAAACGATCTCCATGGATATCCTTGTCATCGGTTTTTCCTGTCGGGACCTTCAGGCCGAAGATCACCGCTGACTCGAACTGACGGGGAGGCATGTTCAGGAAACGATAATGGGCAAGCAGAGTCATGTCTCCGATGCCGCGGGAGTCGCCGTGCTGATGGATCTCGTCAGGTTCATCACTGTGCGCTTCCCGTATATTATTGAATGAGTTATACGGTATCCGCAGGCTCAGGGTGAGATCATCCGTAATCCCGTAAGCCGCGGCAGCAGAAACCGAATAGAGATAATCAAAGGTATGCACGTCATTTCCCTGCTCCGCGAAGCCGAGCAGTTCGTTGTCGGAAAAATCTTCTATATTCACATACGATGACTGCAGGGTGAATGCCAGTCCCCCTTTGTGCATTGTTGTCGCTGAAGTCGTCAGAATCGGTCCCGCCTGGCTCGTGCCGGTCACCCCCGGAGCATGGTGTGCCAGGACAGCTCCGGGCATGAGACAAAGAAACGTTATGACCGCTGCAAAGGTAATTTTAAGCATCGACTCCCCCTCTATCTCCATAATTCCTGAGCTTACTTATCGCTGTCTGCCTATCTTTCAATCTACCATATCCGGCAATAATATCAAGGGTTTCTGCATCTTGACGGAAAAGCTGTTACAATACCTCATAATGGAACAATTTCAGCGATTACACTGTCTCAGTATATGAGTGGAAGAGAAAACCGCAGTCCGGATGACGACTATGAACTTGTCGCGCGATGCAAAAAAGGCGACCTCGATGCCTTTGAGTCATTGGTGATAAAACATCAGGGGAAAATGCTGAATATCGCCTTCAGAATGGTCGGCAATTATGAAGATGCCTGCGAAATAGTGCAGGACGCCTTCCTGTCGGCGTACAGGGGGATAGGAAATTTTGAGAAGCGCTCCCGTTTCTCGACCTGGCTATATACAATCGTCATCAATACTTCAAGAAACCGTCTCCGGCAGATCAGGTCGGCGGTCCGTCACGAACAGTTTTCGCTGGACGACACTGTAGCAACTGGGAGCGGCAGCATGCGTGTCGGGCTTGCGTCGGATTGCCCTTCGGCTGCGGAACAGCTTGAGAAAAAAGAGCTTCAGGCAAAAGTCCAGGGTTGCATAAACCGGCTTGAGAGCGAGTTCAGAGAGGTGCTGGTTTTGAGGGACATACAGGGTTTTTCTTATGAAGAGATAAGCGACATGTTAAAGATCGCGCAGGGAACGGTGAAATCACGCCTCTTCAGGGCAAGGGAAAATATGAAGGACTGCCTGCGGAAAGTCCTCGGGAGATAAGCTATGGAATGCGATAAGATTCAGGAACTGCTGTCCGCGTACCTTGAAAGGACTCTCTCCCCTGCTGAAAGAGAGAGGATGGATAAACACCTCGGCGCCTGTCCCGCATGCGCGGCTTCCCTGGCAGACCTCGAAAAAACCCTCCACTACCTGCACGGACTTGAAGATATTGTTCCTCCGGCATGGCTGACGCAGCAGGTTATGACCCGTGTGAAGGAAGAATCGGAAAGCTCCAAAAAGAGTCTTTGGAAAAAACTCTTCTTTCCCCTTTATATAAAACTGCCGCTCGAGGCTGCCGGCGTATTTCTGATCGCTGTTACCGCACTCTATGTCTTTAAAAGCATCGAACCGGAGATTCAAACCGTAATGGCGCCTTCGGAGGAAACCGTTGCCGAATACAATGCGAGGGAAAAAGAGGTGGCGCCCGTCACAAAGGCCCAAAAACCCACTCAGCTGCCGGCAGTCACGCGTACAAAGAAAGATGAGACAATTGCCGGTGTTCCATCCCTTCAGGAGAGCAAATCACCCCCTGCCCCGGCATCCGGACCTTTCCTGTACGACAGGGAACCGGCCGCCAGAGAAAAGCTCGCGGAAGAGATGGAAGCGCCAGAAAAAGGGATGAGCAAGAGCGTCGCGCCTTCTGGAGCGGGTATTGAACTAAAAAGGGAATTGGCGCCCCGGGCACCTGGTTTGGCAATGTCAGGCCTGCCGGAGAAGGAGGACATGAGCCTGTCTTTCAAAGCCGGGAATATCAGTATCGCAAGAGATGATATTAAAAAAATATTTTCAGATCTCGGCGGCAGGCTCCTCAAAGAAGAGTCGACGCCAGGCTCCATGATCATAAACGGAGAACTGGCTTCTGATAAACTGCCGCTTTTTATGGAAAGATTGAAGACCCTGGGATATGTAAAGGAAAAACTCCTGCCGCCGGTATCTGATAAAGACCGGTTTTTGATAAAGATCAACGTATCAACGCCTTAGAAACCGAAGGCATGCCGTTCTTTACATTTCCTCCTGCCGCTATTGCAGTTCCTTTTCCTCACCGGGGTCCCAAGCCGAACCGCTTCTTCTCCCACTCCATGGCTTTTTCATAATGCCTGAACTTCTTCTCCTGAAGCCGGAAATCCTTCGAGTGGATTGACCGCCTGCCATTTATGTTTTTCACCCCCAAAAAAGCATGGAGCATCTCGTGATAGACAATGAACTCCAGAAAATACGAAGGCACTGTTTTTTTGTCGAGCAGGGGGTTTATCCTGATCGTATTGGTCTCGACATTATAACTCCCGAGCGTCCTCAACTTCGCCCGGTATCGCGAACTGCTTCGCCCCCACGTTATCGACGCAGATACCCCGCCGTCGAAATATTCGCTGTTGAGAGCTTCATAAATAGTCTTGAGGCAATAGTGCTGCCCGGCATAACGAGCGGGGATTTTAGCAGGAGATCT
>JAOUFP010000174.1 GCA_029858145.1 Nitrospirota bacterium
CTCCCGGAAGGCATTGCCGTAATCGCCCCAATAGTTCACCGGGCATCCCAATACCCGACCATCGTAGTTAATCTGCGGCGTCTTCCACAAATAGCAGCAGCAACTTCTTAAAGCGTATTCGCTGCCGTATTTTTCCCGGTATTCTTGTCTGCTGGCGGCCCCCACCCCGGCCTCCCGACGGATCAACCCGTTGTCCTTTATTGGAGAAAAGGGATGGCCATAGAGATCCTCCCAGGACAGTTTGAGAGAAAATGCCATGTTCAGATCCACTGCCATCCGCCGGGCTGACCTGATCTCGTGTTCATTATGCCCGAAGGCCACAAACTGCCATTTTAATGCCGGATAGGGGGATTGATAGATTGTCTTGTATTTGTTTATCGTCCGGATATTGTTCAATACCCGGGCGAAATTGCCGTTGACCCGGTAAAGAGAATAGGTCTCCGCGCTCGCCCCGTCAATCGAACAGGTGATGGCCCTGAATTTGTATCTCACGAGTGCCTCCAGTACCTCCTCAGGGACATTGTTTAGATTGACGCCGTTGCCTGCAGATAAAGCGACATTATTCTGGTGGGCATATTGCATCATAGCGATCAGTTCCTTGTTCAGAAATATTTCCCCCCAGTTTGACAATTCAATGTGAGAAACACAGGGATTCCGGTCGATAATATTTTTAAAATCCCCGAATTTTAAGAATCCGCGGCCGAGGCGTTTGGCGATTTCCCCGGCGGCGTTCGGGCACGAGGGGCACTTGAGCTGGCACACTGTTGAGGCCTCAAGACGGATGCTGCGCGGCTGAAAGCTGTTGTTCTTTCCGGAGTGCATAACGTGTTTTTCAGTCAAAACCATGCTGTTCAAAGGCAGGGCAAACCGCCCCTGATATCTGTTCAATGCCCGGCGCGCCATCACCTGTCAGCAATAGAGCCTTATGCCATCGATGTTTTCGATGGTGTTTGCCAGCAATAGTCGTCTGTGCGTTTGCGGAGCCGCGAAAGATAAGGCGAAATCTCTGTACAATTCCCTTCTGGAGGGACATCTCAGAATGGCCTTCCAGAAACAGCGCATGCCTTCGGCTGAGCGGCCGTCAATACAGTAAAGTATCCCGATCCTCCAGAGGTGGTCAGCCATGATATCGGGATGTAATGACAAAACATCAAAATACTTGCGGTATATTTTTTCTTTGGCCTCGATTTTTATTTTCAGATCAGCCGATATCTGTTCACCGTGTATGTAGCGCTTAACGAGAATTTCAGGAACAAAACCGAATTCATAGTGCTTCGCAAGTCTTATCCACATATCCTTGTCCTGAGCGCCCGGCAGCGTTTCATCAAAAAGCCCTACGTCAAGGAAACAGCTTTTCCTGATCAGAGGCACGGAAGTACTGAACGTCACGGTCCTGAGGAAATCTATATCCTTATGACCGGGGGAGTGGGAGGCAAATGAATGTATCGTTCTTCCGCTCCGGTCCGATATGATGGAAGACCCGCTATAGACTACCCCCACATTTGAGCGGGAATTCCTGAATGTATCAAGCTGCTTTTCCAGCTTGCATGGCAGCCACTCGTCATCGTCATCCAGGAAACCTATGAACTCTCCTTTCGCTCCTCTTATCCCAATGTTTCGAGCGACGGCCGCGCCACAATTAGTAGGATGGCTGATGTAATGAATCCTGGCATCCCTGGTGTTTGTCACTATTTCGCGGGTATTATCAGTAGAGCCGTTATCAACAACGATAAGTTCAAAATCGCCGCAGGTCTGCCGCAACACACTCGCCATAGCATGCTGCAGTCGCTCTGCCCGGTTATACGTCGGAATTATTACGCTGATAGTGGGTTTGTCTTTTCCCCGCGTCATTTATTATCACCTGTTTTCCTGCCGGTTATGCCAGCGCCTCAGCCCAAAATCTATGTGCCAGATTCTTTCGCGCCTTTGCGCCGGACAGAAGTCCTCAATGCTCTGAGCAACAGTGGATTCCCCGCTTTCGTCTGGTAGCTGAGATTTGCATCGTGGATTCGCCTGTATAAAACGACTTCAGGTACAACCATCCTGGGGATGCAGACATCCTCTGCACGGCTGAACCACTCCACGTCTTCGGTTATCCTGAAATCCGTGTTAAAGAGACCCACCCTGTCGAATATCCGCCTGCGAATGAGCAGCGTCGGCAAAAACCCTGTATGCTCTTCCAGCAGATGCTCCTCTCTCAGCCAGAAAGGCCTCTCTGTCCCGGATTCCAGGAAGTTTCGCTGCATGCCGAGCGTGTAGCCAACGTGGGGATGCTTTAACAGGCAGTCGACCTGTATATTCAACTTATCGTGTGTCCAGTAGTCGTCCGCATCGAGAAAGGCGATCAATTCTCCTCTGCTGTTTTCAATGCCGGTGTTCCGCGCCGCGGCGACGCCCTGATTTGCCTGGCGGATATAACGGATATCCTGAAAGGACCGAACAATCATCGGGGTGTCATCGGTCGACCCGTCATCAACGACTATGATCTCGAGCGGCTCATAATTCTGCACGCAGACGCTCTCTACAGCCTCTGCAATAAACCGTGCCCCGTTGTAAACGGGGATTATGACGCTTACGAATGGTTTTTTCATCGTATCGGGAAAGGGATTATGCGTGTAAAGATTCCGCAGAAATCATCAGGATATCAACCCGCGGACGAGTCTTCTGGCAATACGCACCGGCCGCCAGGACCGCCAGCCCCTTTGAGAGAGCGCGTTGAAGCTTTCCACGTCGCTGCAGCCGGCCAGGCATCCCGGGCATTTTCTGTTGAGTGCCTGCGTCGTCAGTTCCCGATGGATATCGTTATGCCATATCTCCTCGAGAGTCTTCTCACGCACATTCCCCATGCTTTTGTGTTTCATGGAATTTCTCATCTGGAAACACGGGGAGCATTCACCGGCACTATCCACGATCATCAGCCTCGACGGCACGAAACAGCCCATGGGAGGTATGCGCCTGATTCCTCTGGCGAGATAGGCCGGGACGAACTTCATCATGCTCGCTGTATATACCCTGACCTTTTTTTGTCCGGCATACGTCATGAGCCGCCTCAATTTTTTATCGACGGCCGCTTCTTCTTCGGGCCTGAATTCAAACTGACAATGGTTGTTGTCAAGGCCTGCGGTTTCCCGCTCATAGGGCTGCATAGAAATTACCTGGATGCCGAGGTCAGCTGCCAGGTCTATGATCTCCGCCAGCCTGTCGATGGTCTGACGCATGATCACCGACGATATGCTGCATGTTATTTCTCTCCGTCGAAGTTCCCGCAGGGTTTCCACGGCCTTGCCGTATACACCTTTGCCGCGGAGATCATCATGCACCTCGACCGGTCCGTCGAGGGAGATAACGATGTTCAGCTTTCTGAGTTTTTCCAGGGACTCAAGCCTCTGCCCTTTATTCAGCAGGACCCCGTTGGAAATCACACAAATTTCCTGAAATCCAATGCGTTCGGCGTGGGCCAGGATTTCGGGCGTGTCCTCCCGCGTGAACGGTTCTGTTCCGCAGGCAGAGAACCTCGTGGCGCCGAGCGCGCGCGCTTCCTCCATTAGGGAGAGGATTTTGTCATGACCGAGTTCCTCTTCCCGCCGCTTCCACACATTGCACATTTTACAGGCAAGGTTGCAGTGCGTGGACAATTCTATGGCAATGTCGCCGGGAGGGCGATCAAATGCCTGTCTGTGCAAGGTTTGTTTGTCCATCAATCTATGATGCCGGCTGTGATCTGTCCTCAGGAATGGATTCCAGGATCTCCAGGCATTGCAGTACTGCCCTGCCGTTATGATACGCGCATTTCCACTCTCCGGCTTTGTCTCCTGCCGGAGTGCCTCTTTTGTCAATCTGCGCATGCCATTCGCCATGCACCCAGTCAACCTGGTAATTATTGATCCAGTCGAGTGTTTTGCTGAAACAGGCCCAATAGACGGGTCTGGGAGACAACCGGTAGAGCATCAATGCGCCCAGCAGGCATTCCGCCTGGATCCACCATATCTTTTCCCTTCTGTCGGCCGGGAAATTGATGTGGCCGCTCCGGTAAAACCCTCCTCTCTTCCCGTCAAAGCCGTGACGGAGAGAATAATCAAATATTGTGTGGTAAAGGTCCAGAAAGGGAGCGTTGGAAATTCCCAGGGCATTACACGCTTCTATGAGCAGCCAGACATTCTCAATATTATGGCCATAGGAAACGCGGGAAAGTTCAGGGCCGCGAAGGGGAGACCAGTCCGGCAGATTCATATCACCCTGAGACCGGCAGGGTGACCAGTCGTGCATATGGGCATCAGTGCAGGCGCCGACGGCCTTGCGGAGCACCGCGCTGCTCAGAATAAAAATCAGTTCAATGAGGCGTTCCCTGGCATCCGGATTCCCGGTGACGCGCAGGTAATTGGATATGGCTTCCATGAGGTGGAGGTGAGTATTCATTGATTTGACCGAGTGAGTCATGCCAAGGTAGTCGATCATGTCAGGGGACGCCGGGGTCCAGGTCTCGAGAAAAAACTCCCTGTATCCTCCAGACGCTGCGTCATGGGCACGTCTCTGCAGGATACTGAAAAGGGCGCCTGCGAGCGCTATCGCTGATTCATCTCCGCAGGCATTGCCGTATTCGGACAGGGCATAGAGAGCAAATGCCTGACCGTACAGAAGCTTGTGTGTCTTGGTCGCCTTTTCTCCCGCCGGGTCGGTCTCCCAGTAAAAACCTTCGGACTTTTTGTCCCACAGCTTCCCGGCCAGAAAGCGGTAGCCATGCGCTGCGGCCTCCCGGTACTTGTCTTCTCCGTACTCTGACCGCGCAAGCCTCGAAAAAAACCAGAGGGTGCGGGACTGCGACACCAGGGATTTTCCTGCAGGTCCTTTCCAGGACCCGTGTGAATCGTGGTTTAAACGATACCCGCCATATTCGGAATCGATGACGCGCGGGTGCCAGAAAGGCAGGATGTTTTCAAAAAGGATGCGTTGGAGAATTTCCCTCGCGCGGGCAAGCTCGTCAGGCGCAGGCGCAGCCGGGGACCGCGGAGCAGACTGCGGGAACGGCGTGCGTTGATGAAAATAAGTCATCCAGTTTTCCGGCATAGGAAACAGACGAAATGAATTTGGCTTATGCGTCATTGTACCGGCCTGTGCGGTGTCCCTTCCCTGCTGAATTACCAGAGCGCACCTGCCCGGAACACGGAAGAGAAAAATCAGTCTGCCTCATCTCGCGCATCAAGCATACGGCACCGGCTATCTTTGTTCCTCCGGCGGTCAAGTGAGGCCTTGAGAATCCTGACATAGTCCGCGTGCGCATTGTCAGTCCGGGTGTTTCTCTTTACTATTCCCATATTCGAAGAGTGGATGCGCCGTTTCATCAGGACGTCCGGCAGCAATAATTCCTTCAGCCCTTTTTCCTTTGCCCTGAAAGACCAGTCGAGAAACTCCCCGCACTGCAAGCCGGGATTAAACAGCCCGGCAGAGAGAAAAGTCTCCCGCCTGATAAGCAGAGTGCCGACATGATAGCCCGGCAATTTCCCGTCCGGACAGGCCACTTTTTTCCTCATGGTCTGCTCCAGGTCCGGACTGAAAAATTGGCTCACATGTCCAAATACCATGTCCATTCCGGGATCAGCCTCCAGCGCCGGCACCTGGAGGGACAATTTCTCTCTTACCCACAGATCATCCGCGTCGAGAAAGGCAAGGAAACCGCCCCGGGCCTTTTGCACGCCAGCATTCCGCGCCGCGCCGCTGCCGCTGTTGGGTTGATAATAATAGCGTACTGTTTCGGAAAAACCGCGGACCACGTCAGCGCTCCGGTCAGACGATCCGTCGTCAATAACGATTATCTCAAGCGGCCGGTAGATCTGGGCCAGCACGCTTTCAACGGCCTCAGCCAGATATTTCTCGCCGTTATAAACGGGGATGATTACGCTTACCAGAGGGGGAGGCATGCGACTAACATTTCTCCTTTATTTTATCAGCAACCCCTGAAAAGATCCGCCATATCTTCGGTTTCCGGGAAGGATTGACAGAACCGGTTGTGCCAAGCAGATTTTTCGCCCTCTCGCGTATTGTGCCGCTTTCGGCCAATAGCGCCAACTGTTCTATTTCTGTCTTGTCCCACAGCCTGTTGCCGTATTTTTCAAAATCCGCGGTATCGAAATCGGAATTGAGAAAGCGAAGGGCATCAACGTTCTCTTCGGCCTCACGCATCGTATTCATGGCGGGCACAACAACACTGCAGGGAGAATTCCGGATGCACCATAAAAGATTGCGCTGGGCCGGGGTCATGGGAATATCGCCCTGCGTATGGCTGCCGGTGGTCGGCTCAAATACGCTTATCCGTCTGTCCCACTGGTGAGGACCGCAATCCCAGCAAAAAATCTTCATCCCCACTATGCCGATCCCGTGCTCCGTGGCAACCGGGAAAAGTTCTTCATTTGCCTGCCTGTATTTCCAATTAAACCTTACCATTATGTAATCAATCAGGTCCGTTTCTTGTATGAGCCTGCTTATCAGGCCGAAGAGCGCTATTTGATGGCAGCTCAGCCCGATATTGCGAATCAGGCCCTCTTCTTTCAGTCGGGCC
>JAOUFP010000175.1 GCA_029858145.1 Nitrospirota bacterium
CCTTGATGAGAACGGCGTTTCTGATTCTTGTAAGCATATCTGCTATTGGGTCAGTTAACATCTATCACCTCTACCAACTTGATTTCGTCACTCCGGGAATCTGCCCGCGGAGAGCCAAGGTTCTGAAACATATTCTGCACATGCCAAATTTCCTGAGGTAGCCTCTCGGCCTGCCGCATATCTTGCATCTGTTATACACCCTGACACTGAATTTCGGCGGCCTTTTCGTCTTTTCTATCATGCACGTCTTTGCCATTAAAATACCTCTCTAGTTTCTAAAAGGAATACCAAGCATACGCAAAAGCGCTTTGCTCTCTTTATCGGTCTCTGCGGATGTACACATGATGATATCCAGTCCGTGCACCATCTCAACCTTGTCGTAGTCTATCTCAGGAAAAATAAACTGTTCGCGAATGCCGAGCGCGTAATTTCCCCTGCCGTCAAATGACTTGCCGGAAATCCCCCTGAAGTCCCTGATGCTCGGCAGCGCTACGCTTATCAGCCTGTCAAGAAATTCGTACATGATATTGCCCCGGAGGGTAACCTTGCAGCCGATAGGCATCCCCTGCCTCAGCTTGAATGTCGCGATTGATTTCTTCGCTTTTGTAATTACGGCCTTCTGTCCTGAGATTGCGGCTAATTCTTTCTGCGCTGCCTCCAGAAGCTTGATGTTCTGAATGGCCTCTCCGAGTCCCACATTCAATACCACCTTCTGCACCTTGGGCACCTGCATGATATTGCCGTAGGAAAACTCCTTCATCATCGCAGGGACTATCTCTTCTGTATATTTTTCTTTCAGTCTTGGAGTCATTATCAGTCAATGACCTCCTTGCATTTTTTGCACGTTCTGTGCTTTTTCCCGCTTTCGAGAACAGAGGACCCGATTTTGGTCGGCTTACTGCACTTTGGACACAGGAGCAGGACATTCGAAATATGAATCGGCGCCTCTTTTTCAATGATACCGCCCTGAGCATACTTCTTGTTCGGCTTCATGTGTTTCTTGATAATGTTGACCTTTTCAATCAGCACTCTGTTCTTCCCTCTATCTACTAAAAGGACTCTCCCTTTTTTACCTTTTTCCTTACCTGCAATTACATACACCGTGTCTTCTTTTATGATTCCCAAACCCATCTCTCCTCCTACAGTACTTCAGGAGCAAGGGAGATTATTTTCATATATTCTCTCCATCTTAGCTCTCTTGCGACTGGTCCAAAAATTCTCGTTCCTATCGGCTCGCCCTGGGCATTTATCAGCACCACCGCGTTCTGATCAAAGCGTATATAGGATCCGTCAGGCCGTCTTGCTTCTTTCTTGGTGCGTACGATAACTCCTTTTGCGACAGCGCCCTTCTTTACGTTCCCCTCTGGTATCGCCTCTTTGACACTGACAACGATAACGTCCCCGAGTCTCGCATACTTTCTCTTAGATCCACCAAGAACCTTTACGCACTGAACTCTTTTAGCGCCGGAATTATCTGCTACCTCAAGTATGCTCCTCATCTGAATCATTTTTCGTTACTCCTTGCCGAGTTGTTCACCTTCTCAAGAACCAGCCATCTCTTGTCTTTGCTCATCGGCTTGGTCTCCGTAATAATGACCGTGTCGCCGACATTACAGGCGTTTTCAGCGTCATGCGCCTTAAATTTCGACACCTTCTTTACCGTCTTTTTATAAACAGGGTGCTGAAACAGCCTGGTGATAGCGACTACCACTGTTTTATCCATCTTGTTGCTGACTACTTTCCCGGTGTAAGTTTTGTTAATCATGTTTACCTTCCAAGACTATTTTTAAAAACTATCATTGTCATTTCTCTATTTGCTTTTCTTTTCCGTGACAACAGTCAGGACCCTGGCGATGTCTTTCTTTATCGTGCGAATCCTCATCGGATTCTCGATCTCTCCCGTCGCCTGCTGGAATCTGAGGTTAAACAGCTCCCTTCTCAGATCCTGCTCTTTCTTTTCAAGCTCTTCTACCGTATTATCTCTCAGTTCAGCAGCTTTCATATTATCTGCTCCTCTCTTCTGACAAACTTCGTCGACAGAGGAAGCTTATGCGAAGCGAGCCTCAATGCTTCCTTGGCAACTTCCTCGGTTACCCCGGACATCTCATAGATAACCCTGCCAGGCTTGACAACGGCGACCCAGTACTCCGGCGCGCCTTTTCCCTTACCCATTCTGGTTTCCGCCGGCTTCTTTGTTATCGGCTTATCAGGGAAGATCCTGATCCATACCTTACACCCTCTCTTGACATGGCGCGTAATGGCAATTCTGGCAGACTCGATCTGCCTGCTGGTGATCCAGCCGGGCTCGGTCGCCTTCAATCCGAATTCACCAAAGGATACATCGGATCCACGGTAGGCCTTGCCGTTCATATTGCCCTTCTGCATCTTTCTGAACTTTACTTTCTTTGGCATCAACATAGCTTAATTCCCCTTATATAGCAGCTGCCTGTTCAGCAGGCCTTACAGCCTCCGGCAGCACTTCACCAAGATATACCCAAACTTTAACTCCAATAATGCCGTACGTGGTCTTCGCCTGAGCAAAACCGTAATTGATATCAGCCCTGAATGTATGCAGAGGCACTCTCCCTTCGCGGTACCACTCTGTCCTCGCTATTTCAGCGCCGGCCAGCCTCCCGGAACACGTAATCTTAATGCCCTGCGCCCCGAATCTCAAGGCGGATGCCACAGATTTCTTCATCGCCCTTCTGAAGGCTATTCTCTTTTCGAGCTGCAACGCAATATTTTCAGCAACCAGCTGGGCATCGATCTCTGGCTTCCTGATCTCCTTGATGTCAACGCTCGCCTGCTTTCCGCTGACCAGTTCTATCTCCTTGCGAAGTTTTTCCACTTCGGCACCCTTTTTTCCGATAATGATTCCGGGCCTTGCCGTATGGATAATAACCCTGATTTTTTGACCAGCACGCTCTATCTCTATTCTCGAGACTCCCGCATGAAACAGTTTCGCCTTAATATCCTTCCGAATCCTTATATCCTCGAGTAACTGCTCGGAATACCCTTTTTTCAGGTACCACCGTGAGTCCCATGTCTTTATTATGCCTAATCTTATTCCTATAGGATGCGTCTTCTGGCCCAAAATTTCCTCCTGGTTATTCCTCTGTTAATATCACCGTAATATGACAGGACTTCTTCTTGATGATATTCGCCCTGCCCATTGATCTCTGCTCAACCCTCTTCATTCTGGATCCCTCATCAACATGCGCCCTGATGACCAACGCCTCAGAATCTATGTTGCTGTTTTTCTGCTCGGCGTTATGCATCGCGGACTTCAGGATCTTTTCTATGTACCTGGCACCTCTGTAAGGCATGAACTTGAGAGATAACAGGGCATCCCCTGCCTTCTTCCCCCTGATCAGGTCTGCAACCCTCCGTGCCTTTCTTGGTGTGCATCTTGCGTATTTTAATATAGCCTTCGACTCCATTTTATCAGCCCTTTACACTAGTCTTAGTTTTTGACGAGCCCGCATGGCCCTTGAAAGTCCTTGTTGGCGAAAACTCGCCAAGCTTATGTCCAACCATGTTCTCAGTAACATACACCGGGATGAACTTTTTGCCATTATGCACTGCAAATGTATATCCGATAAAGTCCGGGATTACCGTAGAACGCCTTGACCAGGTTTTTACAATCTTCTTTTCTCCCGTTGAAATCATTGCATTTACTTTCTTCAGGAGCTTGTCTTCTACATAAGGACCTTTTTTCAATGACCGTGGCAATTTACTTCCTCCTCTTCACGATATACATATTTGTCCGTTTACTGTTTCTGGTCTTGATCCCTTCAGGCACTCCCCAGGGAGTGCATGGAGGTCTTCCCCCAGAGCTTCTGCCCTCTCCGCCGCCAAGCGGGTGGTCGACAGGGTTCATCACAACTCCTCGCACATGAGGCCTTTTCCCAAGCCACCTTGACCTTCCAGCCTTGCCCGAGGAGAGATTCTCATGCTCCGGATTGCTCACCTGGCCGATCGTTGCCATGCAGTTAGCTGCCACGCGTCTTACCTCTCCGGAAGAGAGTTTCACCTGAACATATTTTTCTTCTTTGGCGATGAGCTGAGCTGAAGAACCGGCACTCCTCACCAGCTTTGCTCCCTGACCGGGGTGCAGTTCGATGTTATGAATGAATGCTCCAAGCGGCATGTCGCTCAGAGGAAGTGCATTCCCTACCTTGATCTCAGCCCCCTTGCCGGAGACAACCTCATCACCCACGTTTAAGCCTACCGGGAGAATGATATACCTTTTTTCACCGTCTTTATAGTTCAGCAGGGCGATACGGGC
This sequence comes from Nitrospirota bacterium, assembly GCA_029858145.1. GTDB lineage: Bacteria > Nitrospirota > Thermodesulfovibrionia > Thermodesulfovibrionales > UBA6898 > JAOUFP01. Next base: position 4,289 of record JAOUFP010000175.1, read on the forward strand.
CGATCTGTTCGGGTCATATTCTATGGTGGCGACTACCGCGGGAACGCCGGCCTTGTCCCGTTTAAAATCAATAAGCCTGTATTTTCTGCTGTTGCCGCCGCCCCGCTGCCACATTGTCACACGACCGAGGTTGTTTCTGCCCCCCGTCTTCTTTAACTGTCTTACCAATGACTTTTCAGGTTCGGTTGCAGTAATCTCTGCAAAATCCATAACTGTACGAAACCGTTTTCCCGGAGATGTTGGCTTATATTTCTTAATTCCCATTATGCACCCTCAATAAAATCAAGTTTTTCGCCTTTTTTGAGGGTAATTAAGGCCTTTTTCCTGTCAGGTCTTTTACCCAAAGACTTTCCCTGTCTCTTCCATTTTCCATGAGACTTGATAGTAGCTACCTTTTCCACCTTCACCTTGAATATTTCTTCTATGGCGTTCTTTATCTCTATCTTGTTGGCGTCTCTGTTGACCTCAACAAGAAGTTTATTTTCGGCCTCTTTCAGATTGCTCCCTTTTTCCGTAAATAACGGTTTTTTGATTACTGAAAAAATATTTTTCATTATTTACCCGCCTCTGTCAACATTTCCACAGCCCGCCTGTCGAACAATATCCTGCCGTGGACTGCTATTTCATACGAGTTAAGGTCATTCACCCTCGTGACCTTTACTCCGGGGATATTCCTTGACGAAAGGAACACCGCGTCATTTTTTTCAGACAGAACTATCAGCGTGCTCTTCCCTTCAAGGCCGAGATTCTTCAAAAGCGAAACCATATCTTTCGTGCTCGGCTTTTCGAGCCCGAACCCATCTATTACGACTATCTCGCCATCTGCCAATTTGCCTGAAATCGCAACATTCAGGGCAGCTTTCTTCGCCTTTTTCGGCAAACTATATGAATAATCCCTCGGCTGCGGGCCAAACACTGTGCCGCCGCCTCTCCAGAGCGGAGAACGGGAACTTCCGGCCCTTGCCCTGCCGGTAGATTTCTGCTTCCATGGTTTTTTCCCGCCGCCGCTGACCAGACCTTTTGTCTTCGTTGAAGCAGTCCCCTGTCTCTGGTTCGCGAGAAAATTTACAACTGCACTGTGCAGAACTCCTGCCTTGGCTGTAACGCCGAAAATAGTTTCCGGGACATCCATTTTCCCGACTGATGTATTGTTCTTGTCTTTTATATCAATTTCAGGCATTTTAGCTTTCCTTTCTGATCTCGAGATATGTCCCTTTTGCTCCAGGAACAGCCCCTGAAATAAGAAGAAGGTTCTGGTCAACCCTGACCTCGATCACCTTAAGGTTCTTGACAGAAACCCTTTCAGAACCCATATGTCCCGGCATTCCCTTGTTCTTCCAGACCCGCGAGGGGAAAGAACTTGCACCTATCGAGCCCGGTGCCCGGTAAAACATCGAGCCGTGAGATGCCGGTCCGCCGGCATAATTATGCCTCTTCATGACACCCTGAAAACCCTTGCCTTTTGAAATACCCGTCACGGTAACGAAGTCACCTTTCTGAAACTTCTCAGCAGTAATAACCTCTCCCACCTTCAGGTCTCCCATCGGGAATTCCTTCATGATCCTGCACGGATTCAGACCGGCCTTTTTGTAAATGCCCTTTGTGGGACGGTCGACCCTCTTCTCTTTTTTAACCTCTTCAAATCCGATCTTGACGGCATCGTATCCGTCTTTCTCCCTGGTCTTGACCTGCATTACACCGCAAGGTCCAACCTCGACTACAGTAACAGGCCAGAGCCTTCCATTTTCGTCAAAAACCTGCGTCATCCCAAGTTTTCTGCCAAGAATCCCTGTCATAGCTTTATCTCCACATCTACCCCGGCTGCGAGCTCCAGCTTCATAAGAGCGTCTACAGTCTGCGGTGTTGCATCATGTATATCAATAAGCCTCTTATGCGTCCTTATCTCAAATTGTTCTCTTGACTTCTTGTCGACATGCGGAGACCTGAGAACAGTTATTTTGTTGATATGCGTCGGCAAGGGCACCGGACCTGCCACCCGTGCGCCTGTCCTCTGCGCGGTGTCCACAATCTCCCTTAAAGACTGGTCAAGAACTCTATGATCGTATGCTTTTAATTTTATTCTTATTTTTTGATTCACGGTTACTCCAATACCTCTGTAACGACGCCGGCTCCAACCGTGCGGCCGCCTTCCCTGATCGCAAACCTCAGTTCCTTCTCCATCGCTATCGGCGATATCAGCTCCACTGAAAGGCTTACGTTATCTCCGGGCATTACC